>CALCWL010000536.1 GCA_937906285.1 uncultured Rhodanobacter sp.
CGCACCCTTGAAAAGGCTTTCCTTGGCGGAGAACGCGATCGTGAGGAGCATGTCGCCGGACAGCTGAGCGTGGCGCTCATCCAGCACGGCGAGTTCGGGCGAGGTGAAGGCGAGTTCCCGCACGGCCTCGCGGGCGGCCGCTTCGATGACGTCTTCGAAGTCGATGCCGATGCCCCTCACGGCCGACGCGTCGACGGCGATCGCGCCGGCCAGGTCGCGTGTATGCGTGATGCTTCCCTTCACGCCCGCCTGCCACAGTGGTTCCCTCGATGATCCGATGCCCGGGATCGCTGCGGCGACGCCGAGGCGCTCGACCGCCTGGCGGGCCGCGATCCGGCCGGCCAGAAACTCGGCCTGTCGCTTGGGCACGGCCTTCCGCAAAACGGAGGGAAGCGGCACGCCATGCTGCTCGAAGGCCGCCGGGGCGAACGCCGCGGAAGAGAACTCGATCACGAAGGCCGGGGGCAGTCGTGGGTCATCATCGCCAACTTCCAGCCATCGGGCACGGCGCAACAGCGCGTCCTGCCCGCCGCGTTCGAACGAGGATCGGCTGGATCGATCTTGGGCTGTCAAGCATGTCTCCCTGCGTCGGTCGGCTCCCGACGCAAGCGAGGCTGCGGGCCATCTCTGGTGCCGCAAGCGGTGCCGGGAGTCGGGGGCAAGCATAGTGGGGTCGGGCAGCGAGCGCCCTCGTGGCGTTCGTTTCCCGTGCCGGTTGCATGAGGTTTTCCATCCATTTTCCGAGCAAGGAGCGACAGGTGAGCATCGACACTGGACGAAAGGACGAGCTGTCCCGCCGACAGGAGGCATTCTGGAAAGTGGTTCTCTCGGGGGCTCCCGAGCTCCTGGCGATTCAGACCGATTACCCGCGGCCGGCCGTGCTGGGCCCCGAAGAGTGGGTGGTGGATTTTGCTCTGGGCAGCATGGCGGCCGACCGTCCCGATGCGTCGGGGCACGAGTGTGGCACCGTGTTGCTGGCGGCATGGGTGACGCTGCTTGCGCGTCTTTCGCGCCAGGACGATGTCGTTGTCGGGACGCGCATGCCGATGGCGCGCCGAGTCGAGCCGACGCCGGCGAGCGGGGCCGCTGCGGGCGTTCTTGCGTTGCGGATGGACCTCTCGGGCCAGCCGAGCGTAGCCGAACTTCTGGGCAGCGTGGCCGAGCGCATGCTCGACGCCGCGCGGCATGGCGATATCCCTCCGCGTCGGCTCGTCGAGTTGCTCGGCCTGCCGCGAAACGCGTCGCATCACCCGTTGTTCCAGGCGATGTTCGTGATGGAACCCGATGGCGCCGGCGTGCGGGAGTTGCCGGATGCGCCCCGGAACGACCCGGACGCTGGCGAGGCGGACGCGCGCTGCGACCTGGTGCTGTCGGTGCGGGTTGCCGAAGGGGAGATCAGCGGCCGGCTTTCCTGTGCCGCTGCCCTGTTCGGTAGCGATACCGCGCAGCGGATCGCCGGGCACTACCGCCAACTGCTGGCCGGCATGCTGGCTGACGAGAGCGCCGACGTCATGCGCTTGCCGATCATGTCCGACGCCGAGCGCCGGCTGGTCATCGAAACGTGGAACGCCACGGAGCTGCCCTTGCCGGCGAATTGCGGCATCCACGAGCTGTTCGAGGAGCGCGCTGCCCGCCACCCGCACGTCGATGCGGTGCTGCTCGGCGACCGGCGACTGAGCTACGGCGAGTTGAACGCCCGTGCCAACGGGCTGGCGCACCGGCTGCGACGCCTCGGCGTGCAGCCGGATGATCGCGTCGCGATCTGCGTGGAGCGCGGCCCGGAGATGCTGGTAGGGATCCTCGGCGTGCTCAAGGCAGGCGGCGGTTACGTGCCGCTCGATCCGGACTACCCCGAGGATCGCTTGCGCTTCATGCTGACGGACAGCGCATCGAAAGTGCTGCTGCAACGGGGGCCTGCTGCGCCGGCATGGGCTGCCGGCGTGGCGCAGCTCGATCTGGATGCGCATGCCGACGACACGTCGGCGACGAATCCGGCGCCGGTGGACAGCCGTGCCGCCGCGCGCAGGTTGGCTTACGTGATCTACACCTCCGGCTCGACCGGCACGCCCAAGGCCGTGATGGTGGAACACGGCAACCTGTCGAATCTGCTTGCCGACTGGGCCTCGCGCTTCGAGGCATTCCGCTCGAACCGGCGGTTCCAGGCGTCGATGTGGACCAGCTTCAGCTTCGACGTCGCCGTGTTCGAGATGTTCGCGACCCTTGCCGCCGGCGGCACGTTGAACATCGTTCCCGAGGCCATTCGCGCCGATCCGCCGGCGCTGCTGGACTGGTTCGTGCGCAACGACATCAGCTTCGGCTACCTGCCCCCGTTCTTCGTGCGCAGTCTGCGCGGTTTGCTGGAGGACGCGCCGCGGGCGCTGCCTTTCAGGCAGGTGCTGGTGGGCGTGGAGCCGCTGCACGAGGCCGACCTGCACTGGTTGCAGGCCGCCACGCCGGGCCTGACCGTGGTCAATGGCTACGGGCCGACCGAAGCCACGGTGTTCTGCACCGCCTACCAGGACATCGCCGAGCGGCATCGCCACGCGCCGATAGGTCGTCCGGTGGCGCATGCCCGCGTCTACATCCTCGACGCGCATGGCCAGCCGGTACCGGTGGGGGTGCCGGGCGAGATTCATGTCGGCGGCGCCGGCGTGGCACGAGGTTATCTGCATCGCCCCGAATTGACCGGCGCGCGCTTCATGGCCGATCCGTTCGCCGCCGAGCCCGGCGCACGCATGTACAGGACGGGCGATCTCGGGCGGTGGTTGCCCGACGGCAACATCGAGTTCCTGGGGCGCAACGACTTCCAGGTGAAGATCCGCGGCTTTCGCATCGAACCCGGCGAAATCGAAGCGAGACTGGCGGCATGGCCCGGCGTGGCCGAGGCAGCGGTGCTCGCCCGCGAGGATTCCCCGGGCAACCGGCGCCTGGTCGCGTATTGCGTCGGTCCCGCGCCGCTGGATGTTCCCGCGCTGCGCAGCTACCTCGCCGAACGCCTGCCCGAGTACATGCTGCCGGCGGCCTTCGTGCAGCTGGAGCGCCTGCCGTTGACGCTGAACGGCAAACTGGACGTCAGAGCGCTGCCTGCCCCGCGGCACGGGGATTTCGTCAGCCGCGCATTCGAGCCGCCGCGGGGCGATGTCGAAGTCGCGATCGCGGACATCTGGTGCCGGCTGCTCAAGGTGGATCGGGTGGGTCGGCACGACGGCTTCCTCGAGCTGGGCGGAAACTCGCTGCTGGCCATCCAGGCCATCTCGCGCCTGCGCAGCGCCATGGGCATGGACGTGCCGTTTCGCGCGCTCATCGCCGGGCCCACGCTTGCCGCATTCGCCGAGGCGGCGGCCGGCGCAGCGCCATCGCTGCTTCCCGCGATGACCCATCATGAACGCGGCGCATGCGAACAGCCGTCCTTCGCGCAGCAGCGCCTCTGGTTCCTCGCGCAGGTCAGGGGAGCGGGCAGCGCTTACCACCTCCCCTGCGGGTGGAAGGTGATCGGCGCGCTCGATGCAGCCGTGCTTCGGCGCTCGCTCGCTCGCATCGTCCAGCGCCACGAGGCCCTGCGCACCACCTTCGTGATGGTCGACGGCAAGCCGATGCAGCGCGTGGCGGATTTCCCGGACGCGCATGCTCTGCATTTCGTCGAGCAGGAGGTTGACTCGCCCGGGGACGTGGCGCGCCTGGCGAACGAGGAGGCGGTACTTCCGTTCGACCTGGAACGCGGCCCGCTGATCCGCGCCCGACTGATCCACGAGGGGCCGTCGCTGCACACGATCCTCGTCACCATGCACCACGTCGTCTCCGATGGCTGGTCCATGCGCGTGTTCGTGCAGGAGTTGAACGCGCTGTATGCGGCCTTCCTGGCAGGGCAGGACGATCCGTTGCCGCCGCTCGGCATCCAGTACGCCGATTACGCAGCATGGCAGCGCCAATGGATGTCGCAGGAATGGCTGCGGGCCAAGGGCGAGTACTGGGCGAACACCCTGGCTGGCGCACCGGAATTGCTCGCCCTGCCGCTCGACCACCCGCGGCCCCCCGAACAGGACTTCGCGGGTCAAAGCATCCGCTTCGCACTCGACGAGCCGACCGCGCGGGACCTGAACGAGCAGTGCCTGCGCCAGGGCACGACCCGGTTCGTGACCCTGCTGGCGGGATGGGCTGCGCTGCTGGCCAGGCTGTCCGGACAGGAAGACCTCGTCATCGGCACGCCGACGGCCAACCGCGGCCGCGCGGAGATCGAAGGACTGATCGGGTTCTTCGTCAACACGTTGGCATTGCGGCTGGACGTGTCGAACCATCCCACGGTCGCCGAACTCCTGCAGCGCGTGAAGGGCCGCGCGCTGGAGGCCCAGGACAACCAGGACATCCCGTTCGAGCAGGTGGTGGAGCTGGTCAATCCGGTACGAAGCCTCTCCTGCAGCCCGCTGTTCCAGGTGATGTTCGCGTGGGAGGACGACGACGGCCTGCGCCTGGAACTCCCCGGCGCGGGCGAAGCCGTGCCGGTCAGGGCCGAGCAGCGCACCGCGCAGTTCGACCTGATCCTCACCATGAGGGAAACACCCGCCGGCATCGAAGGGGAGCTGGAATTCGCCACCGCGTTGTTCCGGCGCGAGACCGCCCAGAGGATGATCGACCAGTACCGCGCGATGCTGGCGGGCATGGCGGCAGACGATGCGGCGCGCGTTGCCGACATCGCGATTCTTTCCGAGGCCGAGCGCCATCGGTTGCTGCACGACTGGAACGCCGCGGCATTGCCGCAATCGAACGAGCGTTGCATCCACGAGTTGTTCGAGGAGCAGGTGCGCAAGGCGCCGGATGCGGTGGCCGTGGTGTACGAGGGCCAGGCGCTCACCTACGCCGCCCTGAATGCGCGGGCCAACCGGCTGGCGCACCGGCTGCGCGAACTCGGCGCCGGCCCCGATCGCCTGGTGGCGATCTGTGCCGGGCGCAGTCTGGAAATGATCGTGGCGCCCCTGGCCGTGCTGAAGGCGGGTGCGGCCTATGTGCCGTGGGACCCCGAGCAGCCCGCGGAGCGTCGACGCCACCTGCTGGCCGACAGCCGGCCGGTGGCGCTGCTGATGCAGGGCGAGGGGCCCGCCGGGCTGGCGGCGGATCTTCCCGACGATCTGCCGCGCGTGGATCTTTCAGCGGCATTCGAGCAGCACCCCGACCACAATCCTGGCGTGGCGGGCATCGGCCTGACCCCGCGCCACCTGGCCTACGTGATCTACACGTCAGGATCGACGGGAAAACCCAAGGGCGTGATGGTCGAACATCAGAACCTGGTGGCCTCGACGCTGGCCCGCCACGCTTCCTATGGCAGCACGGGCCGCTTCCTGCTGCTGTCGCCCATCTATTTCGACAGTTCCGTCGCCGGGATCTTCGGCACGCTTGCCGGCGGCGGCACCCTCGTGGTGGCCACGCAGGCCGCGATCCGCGACCCGTCGCAACTGGACGAGGTGCTTCGGCGCGAGCGGATCGACACGCTGCTGTGCGTGCCCTCGCTCTATGAAAATTACCTGCAGTTCTCGCCCTCCGGTGGCGAGGACAAGGCGCTGCGCAAGGTGATCGTCGCCGGCGAAACCTGTCCGCCGGCCCTGCTGGCGAAATCGGCTGCACGAGAACCGCAGGTCACCCTGTTCAACGAGTACGGGCCGACCGAGGGCACGGTCTGGGCGACGGTGCATCGATGCGCGGAAAGCTTCGCGGGCGGCAGCGTGCCGATCGGACGCCCGATCGCCGGCACGCGGATCTACATCCTCGATGCCGAGGGAAGGCCCGTGCCGGTGGGTGTACGCGGGCAGATACATATCGGCGGCGCCGGCGTGGCGCGGGGCTACCTCCATCAGCCGGAGCTGACGCGTGAGCGCTTCGTCGCCGATCCGTTCGGCGCCGAACCCGGTGCACGGATGTACAAGACCGGCGACCTCGGCCGGTGGCTGGCCGATGGCTCCATCGAATTCGCGGGGCGGAACGATTTCCAGGTGAAGATCCGCGGTTTCCGCATCGAGCTGGGTGAAATCGAGGCGGGCTTGCTCGAGCATCCGGCCATCCGGCAGGCTGCGGTCATTGCGCGGCAGAACGGCACGGACGAGCGGCAACTGATCGCCTACGTGGTTGGCACGGCGGAAATCGACGCCGGAGTGCTCCGCCGCCATCTTTGCCGCCGGTTGCCCGAATACATGGTGCCGCTCGCCTACGTGCAGATGCAGGCCCTGCCGCTGACTCCCAACGGCAAGTTGGATGCAGCCGCGCTGCCGGCACCGTTGGCCGATGCGTATGCCGCGGGCGAATACGAAGCTCCCGCCAACGAGGTCGAGGCCGTGGTGGCGTCGATCTGGATGGCGTTGCTCAAGCGGCAGCGCGTCGGGCGTCATGACAGCTTTTTCGCGCTGGGCGGCCATTCGCTGCTGGTCATGCAGGTGGTCACCCGGCTGCGCGCGGCGTTGAAGGTCGACGTGGCGCTGAACGCGCTTTTTGCCGCGCCGGTGCTTGCCGATTTCGCGCGCCACGTGGCGACAGCCGCTCCTTCGCGGCTGCCGGCGCTGGAGAAGGCGCCGCGGCGCGAGCCGTTGCCGTTGTCGTTCGCGCAGCGGCGGCTGTGGTTCATCGCGCAGATGCACGGCGGCAACGCGGCCTACAACATTGTTTGCGAACTGCGCTTGCGCGGGCCGCTGGACAAGGCTGCGCTGCGCCAGGCGCTGGATCGGATCGTTGCGCGCCACGAGGCCTTGCGCACCACCTTTCTCCCGCTGCATGGCGAGCCCGTCCTCAGGATCGCGCCCGCGGAAGCGTGCCGTTTCGAGCTGACCGAGTCGTCCGTTCCTTCCGCCGAAGAAGTCGCCCGGCTGGCTCGCGCGGAAGAAGTCACCGCGTTCGACCTCGAACGCGGGCCGCTGATCCGCGGGCGGCTGCTGCGCGAAGCCGATGACCTGCACACGCTGCTGATCTCGGTGCACCATCTCGTGTCCGACGGATGGTCGATGGGCGTGCTGGCCGGCGAACTGGGCGCCCTGTATGACGCCGGCGTCAGGCAGGCGCCCGATCCGCTGCCTCCGCTGGCGGTGCAATACGTCGACTATGCGATCTGGCAGCAAACCCATGTCGCCGGCCCGCTGCTGGAGGCGCAAGGAGCCTGGTGGAAGGCCACGCTGTCCGGTGCGCCGCAGCTTCTGGCGCTTCCGACCGATCATCCACGCCCGCCTGTGCAGAGTTACGCCGGTGCGACCGTGCCTTTCACGCTGGACGAGGCGTTGACCCGGTCCCTGCGTGAACTGAGCGCGCGGCATGGCACGACCATGTTCATGACGCTGCTCGCCGGTTGGGCGATCCTGCTGTCGCGATTCTCCGGGCAGGACGACATCGTCATCGGCACGCCGGTGGCGAACCGGGGGCAGGCAGAGACCGAGTCGCTCATCGGCCTGTTCGTCAACACGTTGGCGTTGAGGCTGGATCTGGCCAACGAACCGACCGTGGCCGAGCTGCTGAGGCAGGTCAGGACACGCACGCTGCAGGCCCAGGAAAACCGCGACATTCCGTTCGAGCAGGTCGTCGAGCAGGTCAATCCCGTGCGATCGCTTGCCTGCAATCCGCTGTTCCAGGTCATGTTCGCCTGGGAAAACGATGCCGGTGGTGTCCCCGCCTTTGCCGGGCTGCAGGTGGAACCGCGCAGGCGCACGGATTACGTGGTTTCCAAGTTCGACCTGACCTTGTCGGCAAGCGACACCGCGCGCGGCATCGACGCAAGGCTGGAGTACGCGACCGCGCTGTTCGAGCGCCCGACCGTGGAGCGGCTTGCCGACTGCTACCGCAAGCTGCTTGAAGGGATGGTTGCCGGCGATGAGCTGGGCATCTCCCGACTGCCGCTGCTTTCCCGCGACGAGCGCGAGCGGGTACTGGAGACGTCGAGCGCAGCCGGAATTCCGTTCGAGCGCGAGCGCTGCATCCATGAACTCTTCGAGGAACAGGCGCGCCGTGTGCCGCATGCCATCGCGCTGGAGTGCGGGCAGGCGTCGCTGAGCTATGCGGCCTTGAATCGTGCCGCCGACAAGGTGGCGCATCGCTTGCGCGCGCTGGGCGCGAAACCGGATGACCGCGTCGCGATCTGCGTGGAGCGCGGGTTCGCGATGTGGGTTGGCGTGCTGGGCATCCTCAAGGCCGGCGCCGCCTATGTACCGCTGGACCCCGCCTATCCCGAGGAGCGCCTGCGCTACATCGTGGCGGACAGTGCGCCGATCCTGTTCGTGGCGAACGGGCAGCATCCCGATGTCGCCGGCGCCGTGCCGGTCGTGGATCTCGATGCGCTGGAACAAGATGTCGCGGAAGACTTGCCGGGGGTGGATGTCGAGCTCGCCGCGACAAACCTGGCCTATGTGATCTACACGTCCGGTTCCACGGGCCAGCCCAAGGGCGTGATGGTCGAGCATCGCAGCGCCTGCAACCTGTTGGCGGCGCAGATCGCCCATTTCGGCCCGGCACAGGGCGACCGGGTCCTGCAGTTCGCCTCCTTCAGTTTCGATGCCTGTGTTTTCGAGATGCTGCTGGCGCTTTGCCGCGGTGCCACGCTGGTCGTTCCCGCATCGAAGGGCCCGCTGGCCGGCGACGACCTGGTCCGGCTCGTCAATACCGCGACGGTCACGCATGCCCTGCTGCCGCCGGCCGTGCTCGCGGCCCTCTCGCCGGGGGAGAGTCTGCCGACGCTCCGGCATCTCGTCGCCGGCGGCGACGTGCTGACCGAGGACATGGCACGACGGTGGGCAGCCGGGCGCGAATTGATCAACGCCTATGGCCCTACCGAGATCACGGTGGTGGCGTCGATGCACCGATGTTCACCCGATGCCACCGGCGCGCCGCCGATCGGGCGCCCGATCCCGAACACCCGCATCTATCTGCTCGACGCCCATCGTGAGCCGGTGCCCGCGGGTGTTGCCGGCGAGTTGTACATCGGCGGCGCGGGCGTGACGCGTGGCTATCTGAATCGGCCCGAGTTGACCGTCGAGCGTTTCGTCGACGATCCCTTCAGTACGGAACCGAACGCACGGATGTACCGCAGCGGCGACCTGGGACGCTGGCGGGCGGATGGCAGCATCGACTTCCTCGGACGCAACGATTTCCAGGTGAAGATCCGCGGGTTCCGCATCGAGCTCGGCGAAATCGAGGCTCGCCTGCGGGAGTGCCCGGGGGTTCAGACGGCCCTCGTGCTGGCCCGCGAGGACGTGCCCGGCGACAAGCGGCTCGTGGCCTATTGCGTGGGCGCCGCGGACGTGCAGGTCGAGACCTTGCGCGAGCAGCTGTCCGCGCGTCTGCCGCATTACATGATCCCCGCGGCGTTCATCCGGCTGGAAGCGTTGCCGCTCGACCCGAACGGCAAGCTGGACCGGAAGGCGCTCCCGGCGCCCGGCCATGCTGCGTTTGCCTCGCAGGCGTATGAGGCGCCGCAGGGCGAATCTGAAACGGTGCTTGCACGGATCTGGTCCGAGCTGCTGGGCGTCGAGCGGGTCGGTCGGCATGACAGCTTTTTCGCGCTGGGCGGGCACTCGCTGCTGACCGTCAAGCTCGTCTCGCGATTGCGCGCGAAGCTGGCGGTGGACGTGCCGCTCGGCGCCGTCTTCACCCAGCCGACGCTCGCCGGATTTGCCCGCTGTGTGGCCGACGCGGCGCCGGCAACGCTGCCGCCGATGACGAGGGCGAATCGCGGGGAGCGCATTGCCGCCTCCTTCGCGCAGCGTCGGCAGTGGTTCCTGGCGCAAATGGACGGCGCGGCCTCGGCGTACCACGTGCCGTTCGGTGTGAGGCTGCGCGGCCGGCTCGATGCGCAGGCGCTCCGCCGCGCGCTCGACGGCATGCTGGCGCGCCACGAATCGCTGCGCACCACGTTCTTCCATGTCGACGGCGAACCCTGCCAGCGACTGGCGCCGGCGCAGGAGTGCCGATTCCGGCTGATGGAGAAAGTGGCGACGGACGCGGCCGAAACCACGCGCCTGGCCAATACCGAGATCATGGACCGCTTCGACCTCGAACGCGGCCCGCTGATTCGCGGCCTGCTGATACGCGAGGGCGAGGATCGCCATGTGCTGCTCATCACCATGCATCACATCGTTTCCGATGGCTGGTCGATGGGCATCTTCATCGGCGAGCTCGGCAAGCTCTATGAAGCCTGCGCGCGCGGCGACGAGGGCGCGCTGCCGCCGCCGGAGCTGCATTACGCCGACTACGCGACGTGGCAACGGCAATGGGTATCGGGCGAGCTGCTCGGCAAACAGGGCGCGTACTGGAAGTCGTCGCTGGCCGGTGCGCCGGAGCTGCTGACCTTGCCGCTCGACCATCCCCGGCCGCCGGAGCAGAGTTACGCGGGCGATTCGGTACCGCTGGTACTCGACCGCGCACTGACGAAGGCCCTGCATGCGATGGGTCTGCGCCACGGGACCACGCCGTTCATGACGCTGCTGGCCGGATGGGCAGCGCTGCTGTCCCGACTCTCCGCACAGGATGACCTGGTCGTGGGTACGCCCACGGCGAATCGGGGGCGACCGGAGCTCGAAGGGATCATCGGTTTCTTCGCCAATACGCTGGCGTTGCGGCTGGATCTCTCGGGCGACCCCAGCGTCGCCACGCTGCTGCAACGGGTGAAGTCCTGCGCGCTCGGCGCGCAGGAGCACCAGGACATCCCCTTCGAACAGGTGGTGGAGCTGGTCAATCCTGTCCGGAGCACGGCGCACGGCCCGCTGTTCCAGGCGGCGTTCTCCTGGGAGAGCGACGGTGCGTTGCGGCTGGAGCTGCCTGGCGTGGTTTCCGAACCGCTGGAGGGCATCCGCTACAAGGTGGCGAAGTTCGACTTGTCGCTGTCCCTGCGCGAGTCGCAGGGAAGGTTCGAAGGTGCGCTGGAGTATTCGACGGCGTTGTTCGAGCGCGACACCGTGCAGCGGATGGCCGGCTACTACGAGGCGCTGCTGCGCGGCATGGTCGAGAACGCCGAACAGGTGGTCGGCGCGATTCCGATCCTCGGCGATGCCGAGCGCGCGCTGGTCACCGAAACGTGGAACGCCACGGCCGCACCGTATCCCGCCGATCGTTGTCTGCACCGCTTCTTCGAGGAGCAGGTGGCGCGCAGCCCGGAGGCTGCAGCGGTGGCATTCCGGGGGGAAACCCTCAGCTACGCCGAACTCAACCGCCGCGCGAACCGGCTTGCCCACCGGTTGTTGTCGATCGGGGTCAAGCCGGACGATCGCGTGGCGCTCTGCCTGGAGCGCGGCATCGAGATGCTGGTCGGCATTCTCGGCATTCTCAAGGCCGGCGGCGCCTACGTGGCCATGGACCCGAGCTATCCCGAGGCAAGGCTCAGACACATGCTCGCCGACAGTGCCCCGGTGGCCTTGCTCGCGTCAGGCGACGCTCCCGAGGCAGTGCAGGAAGCACGCGGACGGATCCCCGTGCTGGATCTCGACCAGACGTTCGCCGAGCAACCCGACACCGACCCGGCGGCCGACGCGGTCGGCGCCGATGCCGGGAATCTCGCCTACGTGATCTACACCTCCGGATCGACGGGAACGCCGAAGGGCGTCATGGTCGAGCACCGTGGCGTAGTGAACCTGATCGCCGACTGGCTGCGACGATTCGCTGCGTGCGGAAACCCGCCGCCCGCGCATGCATCGCTGTGGACCAGCTTCAGCTTCGACGTGTCGGTGTTCGAGTTGTTCGTACCGCTGTCCGTGGGGGCGACGGTACACATCGTGCCCGACGACATCCGCGGCGAGCCGACGCTGCTGTTCGACTGGTTCGTGCAGCACCGCATCGCCCTGGCCTACCTGCCGCCGTTCTTCGTGCGCCAGCTCGATGAGCTGATGGCGAACGCCGGCCGCAAACTCCCCTTTGCGCATCTGCTGGTCGGCGTGGAACCGCTGCTGGAGTCCCAGCTGCACCGACTGCAGTCGTCGGGTGCGGACGGCGAGATACGGATCGTCAACGGCTACGGCCCCACCGAGACCACGGTGTTCTCCAGTTCGTACGAGGCCATGCGGGACATCCATCGCAATGCGCCGATCGGACGACCGGTGGCGAATACCCGCATCTACATCCTGGATGGCCATCGCCAGCCGGTGCCGGTGGGCGTGACGGGCGAATTGCACATCGGCGGCGCCGGCGTGGCGCGGGGCTACGCGAACCTTCCGGAGCTGACGGCGGAACGCTTCGTCCGCGACCCGTTCCATGGCGAGCCGGATGCCCGGATGTACAAGACCGGCGACCTTGCGCGCTGGATGCCGGACGGCAACATCGAGTTTCTCGGCCGCAACGATCACCAGGTGAAGCTGCGCGGTTTCCGCGTCGAGCTGGGCGAGATCGAGGCACGCCTGATGGAGCTTCAGCAGATCCGCGAGGCAGTCGTGCTCGCGCGTGACGGCGATGCCGGAGACAAGGTGCTCGTGGCCTACTACGTCGGCTCGGAGAGCCTGGCTGCGGAGACGCTGAGGATCCACCTCGAGGAGCGGCTGCCGCGCTACATGGTGCCACTGGCGTTTGTGCGGATGGACGCCTTGCCGCTGCTTTCCAGCGGCAAGCTGGATCTGCGGGCGTTGCCGGCTCCCGACCTTGCGCCCGTGCGGGCGGAGTCGGAGTTCGTGGCGCCGCGGAACGAGCAGGAATCGCGCATCGCCGGGATATGGAGCGAAGTGCTCGGCATCCCGCGCATCGGCATCAACGACAACTTCTTCGATCTGGGCGGTGAATCGTTCAAGGCCTTCCGCGTCATCGGCCGGATCGGCGGCGGCATCGGCGTGACGGAGCTGTTCAAGTATCCGACCGTGCGGCAACTTGCCGAACGGATCTCGGGGAGCAGGGCCGGATCGCAAGGCCTGCTGCACGAACTGACCCGGCCGGTTCCGGCGAACGAGAAGACCCTCACCCTCGTCTGCATACCGTTTCCGGGGGGCGGGCCGATCTCGTATCAGCCCCTGGCCAGGGAGATGCCGCGAGGCTGCACCGTGCTGGGCCTCGAACTGCCCGGGCACGATTACGGTCGGCGCGAGGAGAAGCCGTTGCCCATCGGCGAGATCGCCCGGCGCTGCGCCGAGGAGATCGCCCGCGACGTGACGGGGCCGCTCGCCATCTACGGCCATTGCGCCGGCGGAGCGTTGACGATCGCCCTGGCGAGGGAGCTGGAAGACAGGGGCATCGCCATCTCGCGACTGTTCATCGGTGGACACTTCCCGACGCCGCACCTTCCCGGAAAGGCATTCGCGTTCCTGCGGAAGATCCTGCCGATCCACAAATGGGCGTCCCAGCGCTCCTCGTTCGACATCCTCAAGTCATTCGGGTTCTTCGACGAGGTCACCGACGTCGCGCAGCAGGAATTCGTCATGACGAATTTCGTGTCCGAGCATCAGGAGATCGAGGACTTCTACACCGCACTCTACAGCGCACCGTTCCGCAAGCTCAAGGCGCCGCTGACCTGCGTGGTGGGGGAAATGGACCGCGCCACCGAGTTCTACCAGGAGCGCTACCACGAGTGGGAGCATTTCTGCGGCGTCGTCGACTTTGCCGTCATCCCGAAGGCAGGGCATTACTTCATCAAGCACCAGGCCGACGATCTGGGGAAGATCATCCGGCAGGAATCGGCAGCGGGCAGGACATGCCCGCGGTGCCATCCCGACCTGTCGCCGAGGCGCCGCAGCCGGTCGCACCGGCCCCGGCCGGAAGACCGCCAGCGAAATCCAGCCTGGCCACGTTCTTCACCGTCGCGGTCGGCGAGATCGTCTCGATGATCGGCAGCACGCTGACGTCCTTCGCGCTCGGCGTGTGGGTCTACCAGCAGACGGCACTGGTCTCGACCTATGCCTTGATGATGGTCTTCATCATCCTGCCGGCGATCGCGCTCTCCCCGGTGGCGGGAACGCTTGCCGACCGCATCGATCGCAGGAAACTGATGATCGCGAGCAACTGCCTGGCCGGCTTCTCCACCATGTCCGCGGCGGCGCTGATCTGGTTCGAAAGCCTGCAAATCTGGCAGGTCTATGTCCTCGCCGGACTGACGGCGGTGGCGAATGCCTTCCGGCTGCCCGCCTACGCGTCGATGATCACCCAGATCGTTCCGAAGCGTTATTACGGCAAGGCCAACGGCTTCGTGCAGCTTGGCGCCGGCATGGGTTCCTTCATCGGCCCGGCTCTAGCCGGAGCCCTGATGGCGTGGATCGGCCTCGACGGCATCGTGCTGATCGACCTGACGACCTTCGTCATCGCCCTGGCGACGCTGTTGTACGTCCGCATTCCCGATGCGATGTTTGCGCGACGCGAGGAACCCTTCTTCAAGGAAATGGTGGGCGGCTGGCACTACATCGTTAAACGCCACAGCCTGGTGGCGATGATCGTGATGGTGACCATTGCGAACTACTTTGTCGGACTCATCGAATCGCTGATCACGCCGCTTGTCCTGGTCTCCGGCAACCCGGAGTCGCTCGGCTTCGTCATGGCTTCGAACGGCGCCGGGATCCTGGTCGGAAGTGCCTTGATGAGTTTGTGGGGAGGCACCCAGCGACGCATCGACGGCATTCTGGCGTGCACCTTGCTGTGCGGGTTCTGCATTGCACTGGCCGGGGCTTATCCCTCCGTGTCGAGCCAGGCGAGCGGGATGTTCGGCTTCGGTTTCGCCCTGGCATTGGTCAACGCCCACTGGATTTCCACGGTACAGACGAAGGTCGGCATGGAACTCCAGGGGCGCGTGATGGCCACCAACTTCATGTTGATGGAGGCCATGGTCCCGCTGGGTTATCTGAGTGCCGGACCACTGGCTGACCGGGTCTTCGAACCGTTGATGGCCAAGGGCGGCGCGGGGGCCGGGGTGCTCGGCGGGATCATCGGTACCGGGCCCGGGCGTGGCATCGGGTTGATCCTCGTGCTGTCGGGCGTGTTCCTGGCCATGTGGGCGGTCGCGGCCTATTTGTATCGCCCGATCCGGCGGCTCGAAGACATTCTTCCGGATGCGCGGGCGGACGAAGTCATCGAGGCGGACAAGGACAAGTTGCAGGAGAAAGCCGACCTCGCGCTTCGCCTCGCCACCCGGAAGGAAGAAGGGCTGGCGTCGTGATTGCCGGTCGATACCGCGGCGCAAGGCGGTCGTCCGTTCCGGTCCGCGTCGCCGCCCGGAACGGATGCGCAACCGGGCCCGTGCGGTCGGGCGGGCGACGGTCGTGCCGCAGGTCGCTGCCGGGCCGGGTGCATTGCCGCAAACATTTCGTGCGGCAATGGCCGGTCTTGCGATTGACAGTTTTGCACTGCGGCACGACAATGCGCGCGCCCTGCGGCGCGCTG
>CALCWL010000537.1 GCA_937906285.1 uncultured Rhodanobacter sp.
GGCAAGTCCACCACGATCCGCCTGATCATGGGCATCCTGGAGCCGGACGAAGGCAGGATCGTGCTGTTCGACTCGCCGCACAACAGCCGCGCGTTGTCGCAGCGCATCGGCTATCTGCCGGAGGAGCGCGGTCTGTACAAGAAGATGAAGGTGCTCGACCACCTGATCTTCCTCGGCGAGACCAAGGGCATCGGCCGCGCCGATGCGCGCAAGCGGGCGCAAGCCTGGCTGGAGCGCCTCGGTGTCAGCGACTGGGCACAGAAGAAGGTCGAGGATCTTTCCAAGGGCATGCAGCAGAAGGTGCAGTTCGCCGGCGCGCTGCTGCACGAGCCCGAGCTGGTGATCCTCGACGAACCGTTCTCCGGCCTCGATCCGGTCAACGCGCAGGTGATGAAGGACATCGTGGTGGCGATCGCCGCCGAAGGCCGCACCGTGCTGTTCTCCACCCACGTGATGGAGCAGGCCGAGCGCATGTGCGACCGCATCGCGATCATCGCGCGCGGCGAGATGGTGGTGAACGGCACGGTGGCGCAGGTCAAGGAGGATTTCGGCGGGCGCCACGTGGCGCTGGGCTTCACCCACGACAAGGCGCGCGCCGCGAACATCCTGGCCGACCGCGCGTTGATCGCCCGCGTCGACGACTACGGCGCGTCCGCCGAACTGCAGATGGCCGATGGCGCCGACCCCGAACAACTGCTCGCGGCACTGGTGCGCGAAGGCGTCGGCCTGCGCCGGTTCGAGGTGGTCGAGCCGTCGCTGCATGCCATTTTCATCGCCAAGGTCGGCGCCGACGCCGCCACCGCCCCCGCCGGAGTCGCCGCATGAAGAAGATCCTTGCCGTTGTCCGCCGCGAGTTCGTCGAGCGCGTGCGCACCAAGGCGTTCGTGATTTCCACCGTGCTGCTGCCGGTGTTCATGGTGGCGATGGTGTTGTTGCCCGTGCTGATGATGAGCGGCGGCGACCGCACCAGCCGCGTGGCGCTGGTGGATGCCTCCACCACGAATCTCGGCCAGCGCGTCAGCCAGGCGCTCGAGTCCGAAAAAATCGGCAAGGGCGCCGACGCCAAGTCACGCTACACCGTGCAGGTGTTTCCCGCCACCGGCGACGACCTTGCCAGGGTGCGCGACGGGCTGATCGCCGAGACCGGCTTTTCCAGCAGCAAGAAGAAGGATGGCTGGAACGGCGTGATGGTGCTCACTGACGAAACCCTGGCTACCGGCAAGCTCGCCTACTACGGCGGCAACGTGGGCTCGCTGGAAGCCATGAGCAAGTTGCAGCGCGTGGTGTCGAGTGCGCTGACCGGCGTGCGCCTGGCCAAGTCCGGCGTGGACACGGCCCTGCTCAAGGAGGCGATGAAGCCGGCCGACATGGACACCACCAAGGTCACCGACGGCAAGCAGACCGGCCAGAGCGGCACCGAGTCGTACCTGATCGCGTACTTCATGGGCTTCATCCTGTACATCGCGATCCTGATCTACGGCCAGCAGACGATGACCTCGGTGATCGAGGAAAAGACCTCGCGCATCATGGAGGTGCTGACCTCGTCGCTGACCCCGTTCCAGATGCTGCTGGGCAAGGTATTCGGCGTAGGCCTGGCGGGCCTGGCGCAGATGGCGATCTGGGGCGGCACGGTGCTGGTGCTCAGCAGTCAGCGCCTGCCGCTGGCCGGTATGTTCGGGATGAGCGCGGACGCGGCGCAGAGCTTTCCGATTCCGAGCATGCCGCCGGGGCTGCTGGTGGTGTTCCTGCTGTATTTCGCGCTGGGCTTCATGCTCTACGGCGCGCTGTACGCGGCGATCGGCGCGATGTGCAACACGATCCAGGAGACCCAGCAGTATGCGATCTTCGTGACCGTGTTCATCATCGTGGGTTTCTTCGCGGTGTTCGCGCTGATCAAGGACCCGACTGGCCCGCTCGGCGTGACGATGTCCTACGTCCCGTTCTTCGCGCCGTTCACGATGCCCGTGCGCTGGTCGCTGACCTCGGTGCCGCCCATGGAACTGGTGTTGTCGTTGACGCTGATGGTGCTCGCCCTGCTGGCCTGCGTATGGCTGGCCGCGCGGATCTACCGCACCGGCATCCTGATGTACGGCAAGAAGCCGTCGTGGGGCGAACTGTGGCGCTGGATCAGGGCGTGAGCGTCATCTACAAGCGGTAGGCGACGGTCTTCATCAGCATCGAGCTCAGGTGCATCAACTGCGGCAGCGGAAACAGCAGTTCGATGCCGCCGCGTTGCTGCGCGGCCTCGGCGTGGCGGATTTCGTCGGCCTGCATGGTGGCCAGCACCGCGCGCGAGCGCGCATCCTGCGGCGGCAGCTTTTCCAGGTGTTCGGCCAGGTGGGTTTCCACCTGGCGTTCGGTTTCCACCACGAAACCGAGGCTGAGCGGGTCGCCGGCCAGTGCGGCGGCGGCACCGATGGCATAGCTGCCGGCGTACCACAGGGGATTGAGCAGGCTGGGGCGGCTGTGCAGTTGCTGCAGGCGTTCGGCGCACCAGGCCAAGTGGTCGGTCTCCTCGCTCGCGGCGTGCAGCAGGTGTTCGCGGTTGTCGGCGTCGCGGGCCAGCGCTGCCTGGCCGACGTAGAGCGCCTGGGCGCAGACCTCACCGGTGTGGTTGACGCGCATCAGGCCGGCGGCGTGGCGGCGCTCGGTCTCGTCCAGGTCCGCCTCGGCAATGCCGGCGGCGGGCGAGGGGCGCATGGCGGGCGGCGTGCCGGCAATCGCTTCCAGGGCGCGTTCGCCGGCCATCAGCAGGCGATCTAGGCGGTTCAGGTGACGGATGCTCATGGTCTTCCAGGCGGCGGGCAGGGGCGGGACTTCTCAAGCCCGCCGGCGTTCATGCTATCATTGCCGACTCACAGCTCGCCGGCCGGTGGGCTTGCGCCCTGGATGACAGCTCCGCTATCATCTTGCGCCTTTGTTCCACCGAAGCATGCTTCCCATCATGGGTACCGCCTCCCGGCGGTCGACAGGTATTTGAAATGAAAACGTTCAGCGCCAATGCCGACAACGTCAAGCGCGACTGGTTCGTGGTCGATGCCACGGACAAGACGCTCGGTCGCCTGTCGACCGAGATCGCCCGTCGTCTGCGCGGCAAGCACAAGCCGGAGTACACCCCGCATTGCGACACCGGCGATTATATCGTCGTGGTCAATGCCCAGAAGGTGCATGTCACCGGCGCCAAGCTGGACGACAAGATGTACCACCGCTTCACCGGCTACGTC
>CALCWL010000538.1 GCA_937906285.1 uncultured Rhodanobacter sp.
GGGATCAGCTGGACCACGGTCAGCAGCTTGGCGGGCACGACAATGCTGGACATGAGCTCAGGGCTGGCAGCTTTCATGGCAAAAAAGAAGCAAAAAAAATGCCACGGCCGGCCGCCGACCGGGCAACGGGTCAGTCGCGCAGCACGTAGTGCGCGCCACAGTAGGCGCAGGTTGACTCGCCGCCGTCATCGACGATCGGCAGGTAGACCTTCGGGTGGGAGTTCCACAGCACCATGCCCGGCATCGGACACGACAGCGGCAGGTCCTGCCGCGTCACTTCGTAACGATTTTCGGCATTTGCCGGCACCAGGGGCACGGTCGCGACAGCGGGGGATGACATCGGCGGACTCCGGACTGGACAGCGGGCTGCAAATGGTAGCAGGCTGGCGTTTGCTGCCGGGGCGCTGATCCCCTGCGCCGCGGCCGGAAGGGGTTTCCGCCGCACGACGGCAGCAAGCGGTGCCACGCACCAAAGGGGAAATCAACCACGTCCCGGCGCCCCGCGCCGGATTCGGGCATCTGATCGGGAGCAGACCATGGATTCCGCAAAGCTCATCGCGCGCGCAAAGAACATCCTGACCACACCCAAGACCGAGTGGCCCGTTGCCGCCGCCGAACCCGCCACGGTCAACAACCTTTATCTCGGCTACATCGCCATCATCGCCGCCTTGCCGGTGATTGCGCAGTTCATCAAGGGCAGCCTGATCGGCACCAGCTTCCTCGGCGTCACCGTGCGCGCCGGCATCGGTGCCGGCATCGGCCGGATGATCCTGGGCTACATCCTGTCTCTGGTACTGGTTTACGTGATGGCACTGATCATCAACGCGCTGGCCGGCACCTTCGGCGCCAAGCCGAACCTGATCCAGGCGCTGAAGACAGTGGCCTACGCGTGGACCGCCTGGTGGATCGCCGGCATCGGCGTGATCGTGCCGTGGCTGGGCCTGCTGATCGTGCTCGTCGGCGGCGTCTACAGCATCTACCTGCTGTACCTGGGCCTGCCGCACACCATGCAGTGCCCGCCGGAAAAGGCTGGCGGCTATACCGCGGTGAGCGTGATCATCGCGATCGTGCTGGGCTGGATCGTGAGCCTGATCCTGGGCCTGATCTTCGTCGGCGCGCTTGGCGGCGCGGCAATGAGCGGCATGCACGTCACCGGCAGCAACGGCGACACCGTCACCGTCGACGGCAACAGCGCGCTGGGCAAGCTCGCGGCGATGGGTCAGCGCGCCGAGCAGGCCGGCAAGGAACTCGAAGCGGCGCAGAAATCCGGCGACAGCGCCGCGCAGTCAGCCGCGATGGGCAAGATGATGGGTGCGATGTCCGGCAGCAACGGGCCGGTAGAGGCGCTGGCGCCGGATCAGATCAAGGCGTTCCTGCCTGCTGCCGTGGGCAACCTCAAGCGCACCGCCATCTCCGCTGAACGCAACGGCGCGATGGGCATGCAGGTGTCCGAGGCGAGTGCCGAATACAGCGGCGACGACAACCAGCACATCACCCTGGAAGTCACCGACACCGGTGGCGCCAAGGGCTTCATCGCGATGGCCAGCGCGATGGCGCCGGAGGAGGAGAAGGAAACCGAAACCGGCTACGAGAAGACCTACAGCGACAACGGCAACCTGATCCATGAGGAATGGGACCACCAGTCCAAGTCGGGCGAGTACAGCGTGATCGTCGGCAAGCGCTTCACGGTCAAGGCGAACGGCAATGCCGACAGCATCGACGAGCTGAAGGCGGCGGTGGGCAGCATCGACCTGGGCAAGCTGGAGTCGATGAAGGACAGCGGCGTGAAATCCGAATAGCCCGCGGCAGCAGGCACAAAAAAACCGCGCCGATGACGGCGCGGTTTTTTTTCGCGTGCGCCGGACGGGCGCGACGTTTACTTCGCCGTGCCTTCCTTCGGCACCGAACCCTCGGTGGTGATGCGCACGTGCACCTCGTCGCTGACGTTGGGCACGTAGGCGCCCACGCCGAACTCCGAGCGCTTCAACGTGGTGGTGGCGTCGAAACCGATCGACTGCGCCTTGCTCATCGGATGGGGGCCGATCCGGTTCAGCGTGGCGTCGAGCACCACCGGCCGGGTCACGCCATGCACGGTGAGCGCGCCGGTAACCTTGAACTTGTTGTCGCCCAGCGGTTCGACCTTGCTGCTCTTGAAGGTCACCACCGGATACCGGGCCGCGTCGAAGAAATCGGCCTTCTTCAGGTGCTCGTCCAGCGCCGCCACGTGGGTATCCAGCCGCGCCAGCGGCAGGGTCACCTCGACGCTCGACTGCGCCGGATGCTGCTCGTCGAACACGATCGTGCCCTCGCCCAGGCCGAGGTCGGCGGTGGGGTTGGAGTAGCCGAAGTGGTTCCAGCTGAACAACACCATCGTGTGATGGGGGTCGAGCTGGTAGGTCACCGGCGCCGCCTGGGCGGAAGCCGCCACACCCAGCAGGCCGGCGAGCAGGAGATATTTCAGTGAGGACATGCGAAGACTCCATGGGACAAGGACGAAAGGCTGCTTCGGGCTGTCGCACGGTATCCTTCGCGAGAGCCGCACCGGCACGCTGGCCGGAAATTCCAGTGTACTGGCCGGGTGCCGGCGGTCGACGCCCGGCGGAGAAACGCATCGTGCTGATTCGGGAAACAATCCAGCCGCGAACCCGGCCATGCTGACGCTGCACGGCGAGTGCTGGGTGATCACCGACTCGGCGGCCGGCAACCAGCGCCAGGCGCTGGCGCTAGCCGAACACCTGCAACTGCCACGCCGCCACTTGCTGCTGGAGCCGCGTGCGCCGTGGTCGTGGCTGGCACCTCGCCTGATCGCGGGCGGACGCCTCGCCCTGCCGGCCAGCCAGCGGCCGTGGTTCGCGCCGCCCTGGCCAGCGGTGGCCATCGGCTGCGGCCGCGCGGCCGCCTTGTTCACCCGTCTGCTGCGGCCGCTCAGCGAAGGCCGTTGCCACACCGTGCAAATCCTCGACCCGCGCATCGAGCCGTCGCTGTGGGACACCGTGGTGGCGCCGCGTCACGACGAACTGCACGGCGCCAACGTGCTGACCACGCTGGGTTCGCTCAACACCGTCGACGACGAGTGGCTGGCCGACGGCCGCGATGCCTGCCCGCACTTCGAGGCATTGCCGCAACCGCGCGTGGGCGTGCTGCTGGGCGGGCCGCGTCGCGGCATCGCGCTGGATGCCGACTATGTGGACGTGCTGATCCGGCAACTGCTGGCGCGCCAGCGCGATGAAGGCGGCAGCCTGCTGGTGCTCGGCTCGCGGCGCACGCCGGCGGCGCTCATCGAAACCCTGCGGCCACTGCTGGCCGAGGTGCCGGGCCTGCTCTGGGCCGGCCGCGACGACGGCCGCAACCCCTTCCCCGGCGTGCTCGGCTGGGCCGACCGACTGGTGGTCACGCCCGATTCGGTGAACATGCTTTCCGAAGCCTGCGCCGTCGGCTGCCCGGTGCTCACCTTCGTCCGCGCGCCGCTGCCGCCGAAGATCGCGCACTTCCACCAGACCCTGCGCGACGCCGGCCTGCTGCACGACCTCGACGCACCCGCCACCGCCGCGCAACGTCCGCTGCGCGAAACCGCGCGCGTGGCAGCGCTGGTGCGCGCGCGCATCGAGGCGAGTCAGGCCGGGTTGCGTGACCAGAATCACGAGGCATTTCCGCTTTCGCCGGAATGACGACGCGGGGCGGTCCAGTGCTGCTGGCAGGGCTTCGCCCGCACGCCGGCGCCACGATCGAAGATGCCGCTCAACTCGCCGGGCGCACCCACTTCAGCTGGCCGGCGGCCAGCAGCGCGTCCAGTTGCGGCGCCAGCGGATCGCGCAGGATTGCCGCCGGCAGCGGCGCGGTGGCCAGCAGGCCGACGCACTGATCGCGGCCGAGATACTTGGCGCGATAGAGCGCCAGATCGGCAAGCTCTACCGCTGCATCGAAGGTCGCCGCGTCGCTGTGCGCGGCCAGCGGATGCATGCTGAAGCCGATCGAACAGGTCAGCCGCAACACGCCGCCGCGGCCATCCGCGAACGCCTTGGCGGCGATGTCCTGGCGCAGGCGTTGGGCTATGCGCAGCACGTCGGCTGGGTCGACGTCGCGCAGCAACAGCAGAAATTCCTCGCCGCCCCAGCGCACCGTGATGTCGCTGTCGCGGCGCAGCTCGGCCAGCTTGGCGCCCAGTTCGCGCAGCACCGCATCGCCCACCGCATGGCCCCAGGCGTCGTTGATGTGCTTGAAATGGTCGATGTCGATCTGCATCACGCCGATGCGGCTGCCGCCGGCCAGCAGCGAAGGCAGCTGCGCCAGCAGATAGCGGCGGTTGTGCAGCGCGGTCAGCGTGTCGGTGTGGCTCTCCTCGGCCAGCGCGAGGTTGGTGACGCGCAGGCGTTCCAGTGCGCGCGACAATTCGCCGGTACGGCGTTCGACCTGCTCTTCCAGCCACGCATTGCGACGGCGTTGCCGGCGCATGCTCCAGCGCGTCAGCACAACCAGCAACACGATCAGCGCGACCGCGGCGCCGAGCCGTACCAGCAGGTTTTCATACCAGTAGGGGGTGACTTTGATGGCGATCTCGGCCTCGGGCCCGTAGCCGGCGGCGCCAGGCAGCGTGGCGGCCACGCGGAAACGATAGTTGCCCGCCGGCAGGTGGGTATAGAACGCCTCGCGGCGCTGGCCCGCGTGCTGCCAATCCTTGTCGTAGCCGTCCAGGCGGTAGCGGAAGTGCAAGGTCCCCACCTGCAGGTACGGCGCGGTGTAATGCATGGTGAGGTCACGGCTGCCCTGCTCGAGGGTGAACGCGCCACCCGCGTATTGCCGGTCGTCGTGCTCGACCGACACCACGACCGCACGCGGCGCCGAAGGCCGCTCGCCGAGCGCGTGCGTGTCCACGCCGAGGATGCCATCGGTGGTGGCGTACCAGATGACGTCGCCGACGATGGCACTGCGCGCACGGGCGCCGCCATTGCAGCAATGCAGGCTCGTCACCGTAGTGGGACGCTGCTCGCCGGCCAGCTGCTGCGGCGACACCGTGCGCGGCGGCGAGCCGGGCA
>CALCWL010000539.1 GCA_937906285.1 uncultured Rhodanobacter sp.
TTCGACCCGATCACCAACGGTCATGCCGATCTGGTGACGCGTGCCGCGCCGCTGTTCGACCGGGTGATCGTGGCCGTGGCGGACAGTTCCACCAAGGGGCCGCACTTCAGCATCGGCGAGCGCGTGGCGCTGGCACGGCTGGCGCTGGCCGACCTGTCCAACGTGGAGGTGCGCGGCTTCGATTGCCTGCTGGCAACCTTCATCGAGCAGGTCGGCGCCGGGGTGATCATCCGCGGGCTGCGCGCGGTGTCGGATTTCGAATACGAATTCCAGCTGGCCAGCATGAACCGGCATCTGATCCCGCAGGCGGAAACCTTGTTCCTGACGCCGGCTGAAGAATACAGTTTCATCTCCTCGTCACTGGTGCGCGAGATCGGCCGCCTCGGCGGGGACATCTCCGGCTTCGTGCATCCGGCCGTGCAACAGGCGATGCGCCAGCGCTGGCAGAAGTCGCTCAACCCATCCAACCAGCAACCCGAAGCAGAAGGTGATGACCATGCGTAAATTCGTTCTCATTGCGGTTGTCGCGCTGAGCGCTTGCCTGGGCCTGAGTGCCTGCAACAAGCAGGGCGACGACCAGACGGCCCAGGAACAGGTGCAGAAGGCGCCCAAGCCCACCGACATCAATGACGCCAAGGCCTGGAACGCCTATCTCGGCCAGCTGGTGCAGGCCAACCTGCAGGGCATGAAGGCGCCGCAGCCGTATGCCTACCTGGTCACCCCGGGTCTGACCGACGACCAGCAGGCGCAGAACGCGCGGCAGTTGCAGGGCGTGCAGGACACCGTCGCCCGCGGCGTGCTGCCGGGCAACCTGCTCGCGTTCGGCGGCCCCAGTTCGGCGGCGACCTCCGAGTTCGTGGTCGACGCGTTCAAGAACGCCAACCCCGGTTCGTTCAAGGACGTGATCGTGGTGTTCATCGGCGACAAGGCCGACGAGCAGAAAGTGGCCGATGCGCTGAAACCCACCGGCGCGACCTTCCGTTTCGTCGAAATGTGATGAAGCAGAAGTGAGTGCAGAGGAGTGAGGGGTGAGAGAGAGCGGCTTTCTCTCACTTCTCACTTCTCGTTTCTCACTCCTGGCTTGCTGTCATGTCGCTCAAGATCCTCGACTCCTGCGTCAATTGCGACGTCTGCGTACCGGCATGCCCGAACCAGGCGATCTCGCTGGGCGAGGAGTACTACGTCATCGACCCGGCGCTGTGTACCGAATGCGTCGGCCATCACGACGAGCCGCAATGCGTCGAGGTGTGCCCGGTGGAGTGCATCATCGGCGACCCCGACCACGTCGAGTCTCCGGCCCAGCTTGAGTTGAAGTATCGACACCTGATGAGCAAGGAGTCCTTGGCATGAGCATCTTCTTCGATTGGCGTTCTCTGGCGCTCGGTCTGTTGCTGACCGGTGCCGCGGGCTTCGCGCCGGCAAGTTCGGCGAAGCAGGTGCCGCAGGCCGTCACCGCCTCGCAACGGCCGGGCCATGCGGCGATTGCCAGCGCGAATTTCCTGGCCACCCGCGCCGGTCTGGAGGTGTTGCGCAAGGGCGGCAACGCCTTCGATGCGGCGGTGGCGGTGGCTGCCACGTTGTCGGTGGTGGAACCGGAGAGTTCGGGCATCGGCGGCGGTTTCATGGCTGTACTGCATCGGGCCAGCGACGGCCGCAACGTGTTCATCGACGCCCGCGAGACGGCACCGGCGGCAGTCGATCCGAAGGTTTACCTGAAACCCGACGGCAGCCCGAACCGTGACACCGCGCTGACCGGGCCGCTGTCCGCCGGCATCCCCGGCGAGCCGGCCGGGCTGGCGCTGCTGGCGAAGGATTACGGGCGGTTGTCGCTGCAGCAGTCGCTGGCGCCGGCGATCCGCATCGCGCGCGATGGCTTCGTCCCCGACCCGCGCCTGCATGGCGCGATCGTCTCCGAACAGAAGCTGCTCGAGCGCTGGCCGGCCTCGGCCGCCAAGTACCTGGTGAACGGGCAGCCGCCGGCCCAGGGCGCCACCTGGCGCGACCCGGACCAGGCCAGCACACTGGAGGCGCTCGCGCGCCACGGCCACGACGGTTTCTACCGCGGCGAGGTCGCCCGCAAGCTGGTCGACGCGGTGCGCGCGGCCGGCGGCAACTGGACGCTGGCCGACTTGGCCGCGTACCAGGCGAAGGAGCGCACGCCGATCAGCGTCGACTACCGCGGCTACCAGGTCATCACCGCGCCACCGCCGTCCTCCGGCGGCGTGGCGATTGCCGAGATCCTCAACATCCTGTCCGGCTACGACCTGACGAAGATGGATGCCTCCACGCGCGTGCATTACGTCGTCGAGGCGATGCGGCGAGCCTTCCGCGACCACAACGACTACCTGGGCGACCCGGATTTCGTGAAGATGCCGCTGGACATGCTGCTGTCGCCGTACTACGCCGACGGTCTGCGCCAGAGCATCCTGCCCGACCGCGCCACGCCCTCGTCGATGCTGCCGCGCGCCGAACCGGCCAACGCAGGCATGCACACCACGCATTTCTCCATCATCGACGCCGACGGCAACATGGCCGCGGTGACGCTCACCGTGAACACCACGCTGGGCTCCAAGTTCGTCGCCGCCGGCACCGGCGTGCTGCTCAACAACGAGATGGACGACTTCGCGCTGGTGCCGAACAAGCCGAACGTCTACGGTCTGCTCGGGAGCAAGGCAAATGCGCCGGTGGGCGGCAAGCGCATGCTGTCGTCGATGTCGCCCAGCATCGTGATCGGGCCGGAGCGCACCATGGTGATCGGCTCGCCCGGCGGCTCCACCATCATCACCCAGGTGCTCGAAGGCATCCTGCATTTCATCGACGGGCAGGGCGCGCAGCAGATCGTGGCGCACAAGCGCTTCCACCATCAGTACCTGCCCGACGTGCTCATGACCGAGCCGCAGGCGTTCGATGCGGGCACCGAGGCGGCCTTGACCAGGATGGGCTACAGCCTGAAACAGCGCGAGCCGTGGGGGTTCATGAACGTGGTCACCTGGGATCGCAAGACCAACCAGCTCGACGCCGCCAGCGACCCGCGCCGGCCGTCGGGCCTGGGCCAGGTGCAGTAGGCGTCCGCATGGAGCATTTCACCTTGCGTCCCGCCCGCCCGTCGCCGTCGGTGTGGTGCGCCTGATGGAGCTGGGCAAGGGCATGTCCTGGCGTCTGCTGGCACTCAACATCGTCGGCGCCCTGCTGGTGCTCGCCGGCATCGGCCTGGAGGCGCTCAACGCCAGCAGCCTGATCAACTACCGCGAGGCGTCCAGCCGGCACGGCGGCGAAGCGATCGAGTTGGGTGCGGACGCATTGCCGCAACCCGGCCAGCACGGCTACATGGCACGCCTGGCCGGCACGCCGCGCGTGGTCGAGGCGCCGCACGACCCGGAGTTCAACCAGACCGCGAACACGCCGGTGCTGGTGCGCCGCGTCGAGATGTTCCAGTGGCGCGAGATCAATATCGGCGGCAACGTCCACTACGAACTGGATTGGGTCGACCATCCGGTGGATTCCAGCCGGTTCCGCGACGTTCGCGGGCACGCCAACCCGGGCCGTTTCCCGATCGAAGGCAGGCAGTTCGACGCCGGGCTGGTGCAGATGGGCGGCTTCACGCTGGGCCGCGTACTGGTGCACGCCTTGCCCGGCTCGCAGCTGGTCGAGCCTGACTCGTCGGCATTGCCGCAGAACCTCGCCGTCACCTTCAGCCGGTATCAGGACTACCTGGTGACCAGCGCCCATCCGGGCGATCCGCGCCTGGGCGACTTGCGGGTGAGCTGGAGCGCGGTGCCGCTGCAACAGGTGACCATCGTGGCGCGCCTGGATGGCGCGCGGCTGGAAGCGGCCGCCGATGCTCCCGACGGCAAGGGCTACCAGGTGCAGCTGGGCGACGTGCCGCTGCTGACGCTGTTTCCCGACCTGCCGGTGCCGCCGCAGCACGTGACGCTGTGGCGGGTTCTCTCCGTATTGCTGGCGGCGCTGGGCGCGCTGGTGCTGCTCGCGGCCCAGGGTCGCCGCCGCGATCCGCTGCTGGCGCTGGGCCTGGGCTCGATCGGCGTGGGCGCCGTTGCCAGCGTGCTGTGGCTGGGCGGCGAGAACGCACACGTGCTGGGAGGCTGGGTGGTGGTGACCCTGGTCGGCGTGGCGCTGTCGGTCTGGTGTCTGCGCCGCCACGGACACTGACCCTGGCTCCGTCCACCTGAGCGCAGGCCGAAGGCCGCACGCGGAGAGTGGTCATGGATGGCCACAGTTTGGAGCAGCGAGGAAGTCGAAGGGCACGCTGGCCGAGGGCTTCCCGATGGCGGCGCTTCGACTCCGCCCGCTGTGCGGGCTACGCTCAGCGCGAACGGTCGGGCATTACGGACTGCTTCTCCGCGCCGTCGTGCTCGATGAACCACAGCCCCGCGAACAGCTTCGGGTCGATCGAATAGCCTTCGGCCGCGCGGGCGAACAGCCAAGCGCCGGCGTCGCGACGGGGCACTTCGTGCACCACGATGTTCTCCGTCTCGTCGCCGCCGCCGGGGCCGACTTTCTGCAGGTCGCGTGCGCGCACGAAGCTGATCATCTCGGTACTCATGCCCGACGACGAGGGGCCGCGATGGATGAACTCCACCGATGCGCAGCGGTAGCCGGTTTCCTCCTCCAGCTCGCGTTGCGCTGCCACCAGCGCACTCTCGTCGGCCTGGTCGGCCAGGTCGCCGACCAGGCCGGCCGGCATCTCGATGGTGTTCTGCAGGATCGACACGCGGTATTGCTCGACGAACAGCACGCGGTCTTCCGGCGTCACCGCCACGATGATCACCGCGCCGGCCGGGTTGTTGCGCTCGGCGTACTCCCAGCGACCCCGCTTGCGCAGGCTCAGCCAGCGGCCTTCGCACAGGGTTTCCACCGGTGCGCTGGCGTCGGCGGGAATGGCGTGGGCGGTGTCGTTCATCGTTACTCGCGGGTCGAAGCGGGAATGTCCATGTTGGCCCGCCGGGCGCGACGCGACAAGCGGCTGGCTCAACTTGCGATGGCGCGCAGGCGGCTGCGGGTCAGCGGGCCGAAGCGCAACTGTTCGCACAACGCATCGAGCTGATCGACCGGGCGGGGCCGGCGCTGCAGGGTTTCGACTTCGAAGGCGCCGGGAGCGTCCAGTGCGATCCGGGTCAGCCGGCGGCACATCCGTGCCTGCTCGGCATGCTGGCGCAACCGCGCCGCGCAACTGGCCGCGCCGCGCAGGCGCAGGAAGGCGACTTCGTCGATGCGTTCGAGCAGGACATCCAGGCTGCCGAAGTGGGCGAGCAGGGCCGCGGCGGTCTTGGCGCCGATGCCGGGCACGCCGGGGATGTTGTCCACCGCGTCGCCGCACAGCGCGAGATAGTCGGCGACCTGGTGCGGATGCACGCCGAGCCTCTCGTGGACGCCGGCCGGCCCCCAGCGCAGATTGCGGGCGTAATCCCATTGCTCGTCGTGCTCGCCCAGCAGCTGGCCGAAATCCTTGTCCGCCGACACGATCACGCTGCGCCAGCCCAGCGCGCGCAGGTTCCACACGGTGCTGCCGATCAGGTCGTCCGCCTCGTACTGGTGGTCGATCATCAGGTGCACGCCGAGCGCTTCGGTCAACGCCCGGCACTGCACGAACTGCCGTTCCAGCTCCGGCGGCGGCAACTCGCGGTTGGCCTTGTACGCGGGGTAGATCGCGTTGCGGAACGAGCTGGTCAGCGAGGCGTCGAACGCCACCGCGACATGCTCCGGTCGCGCCCGCTCCAGCAGCTCGCACAGGAAGCGCGCATAGCCGTGCACGGCGTTTACCGGATGACCGTCGACGTCGTGGAACTCGTCCGGCATCGAGTGCCAGGCGCGGAACACGTACAGGCTGCCGTCGACGAGATGGGCAGTGGGAAGATGGACGTCCGGACGTCCGTCTGGCGAGCTAGTCATGGCGTCCATGTGGTGAGCAGGTCGGCCAGCGCCGGACGGTCGCGGTCGGGAACCTCGACCTGCGGTGTGCCCAGGTGGACGAAGCCGACCACGTGCTCGTTGGCGGCCAGGCCCAGCAAGTCGGCGACTTCGCGGTCGTAGGCGGCCCAGCCGGTCAGCCATTGCGCACCGTAGCCCAGCGCGAAGGCACCGAGCAGGATGTTGTAGGCCACATTGCCGGCGCACAGCTTCTGCTCGATCTCCGGGACCTTGCTGCCGGCGTCGAGGCGCGCGACCACCGCAACCACCAGCGGCGCGAAGGTGTAGCGGTGGCGCTCCTTCTCCAGCTTGGCGCCGATCATCGCCGGGTTGTTGCGCACGCCGATCGCGGTCACCCGTTCGCCGAACGCCAGCTTGGCCTCGTCGCGCAGCAGGATCAGCCGGAACGGCACCAGCTTGCCGTGGTCGGGCACGCGGATGGCGGCTTCGAGCAGGCCGTGCAGCGTGGCGTCGTCCGGTGCCGGCTCGCCGAGCTGGCGTGCGGGGACGGAGTGGCGTTGTTGCAGCAGGGAGAGCGGGTTGGCCATGGAGCGGTTCGACGAAGGCGGGATGCCCATGCTAGCCGTCGGGTCGCCCAGGTGCGAACCCACCGCTCAACCTGCCAGCGGCAGCTTGAACGAGCCGGGCAGCAGCGCGGCCACGCTGGTTTCGCGGGTGGCACCGGCGAGGTTGGCCAGCAACACCGGGGTGGCCTCGTCACACAGTTCGGCCATCACCTGGCGGCAGGCGCCACAGGGTGCAACCTCCTCCGGTGTGTCGGCGACCACCGCGATGGCCACGACGTCGCCGGGCCGGCAGCCGGCGGCAACCGCGCTGAACAGGGCCGTGCGCTCGGCGCAGTTGCACAGGCCGTACGAGGCGTTTTCCACGTTGCACCCGCCGAACGTGCGGCCGTCGCGGGTGCGTACCGCGGCCCCGACGTGGAAGCCGGAGTAAGGCGCATAGGCGTGTTCGCGCACGGCGCGCGCCAGCGCGAGCAGGTCGTCCAGGGCGAGGGGGCTTGCGGGCATCGTGATCTCCGGCGATG
>CALCWL010000540.1 GCA_937906285.1 uncultured Rhodanobacter sp.
CGGGCAGGCGGTGACCAGCGGCGTGAACGAGCGCAGGCCCATGGTCTGCAGCAGCTCCTGCGCCACGATCACCTCGCCGGTGCGCGAGGCGCCCGGCTCGGGCGTGAGCGAGATGCGGATGGTGTCGCCGATGCCTTCCTGCAGCAGCACCGCCAGCGCGGCAGCCGACGCCGTGATGCCCTTGGAGCCCATGCCGGCCTCGGTCAGGCCCAGGTGCAGCGCGTAGTCGCAGCGCGCGGCGATGTCGCGGTATACGGCGATCAGTTCCTGCACGCCGGAGACCTTGCACGACAGGATGATGCGCTCGCGCGCCAGCCCGAGTTCCTCGGCGCGCGCGGCCGAATCCAGCGCGGAGCGGATCAGCGCCTCGCGCGCCACGTGCGCGGCGTCCCACGGTTCGGCGCGCCGGGCGTTCTCGTCCATCAGCGCCGCCACCATGGCCTGGTCCAGCGAACCCCAGTTGGCGCCGATGCGCACCGGCTTGCCGTAGCGCAGCGCCTTTTCGATGATCGAGGCGAACTGGCTCTCGTGCTTCTTGCCAAAACCCACGTTGCCGGGATTGATGCGGTACTTGGCCAACACCTCGGCGCAGGCCGGCTCGCGTTCCAGCAACTGGTGGCCGTTGTAGTGGAAGTCGCCGACGATCGGCACCTCCACGCCCATCATCGCCAGCCGCTCGGCGATGCGCGGCACCGCGGCCGCCGCGGCAGGCGTGTTGACCGTGATGCGCACCAGCTCGGAACCGGCGCGGGCGAGCTCGGCGATCTGCTTCGCGGTGCTGGCCGGATCCTCGGTGTCGGTGTTGGTCATCGACTGCACCACGATCGGTGCGCCGCCGCCCACCGCCACCTTGCCGACCCGCACGCCCACGCTGGCTCGACGCGGCGCTGGCGCGGCCGGACGGGGTTGTTGCGAAACGATCTCACTCATGGATTCAACCGGAATGTGTGGTCGCGGCGGGCCGCGACAAAGGATGCCAAGAATACTCGCCCGATCCCCGCCGCCGGAGCCCGTGGCGATAGCCGGGACGGATTGCCGCAGATGCTTGATCGAGGTCAACACTTCGCCGCATGCTTGCCGCCAAAATGCCCCGCTGTCCAGCCGGAAACGCCGATGCCGAACACCGAATACTACAACGACAAGGTCGTCCGCCAGTTCCTGCTGGCCGCCGCCGTATGGGGCATCATCGGCATGTCCGTCGGCGTCTACGCCGCCGCCGAGCTGATGTGGCCGGCACTCAATTTCGACGTGCCGTGGCTGACCTTCAGCCGCATCCGCCCCGACCACACCTTCGGCGTGATCTTTGCCTTCGGCGGCTCGGCGCTGATGGGCACCTGCTACTACGTGGTGCAGCGCACCGGCCACGCGCGGTTGGCGTTCAAGAAGCTGGCCGCCTTCACTTTCTGGGGCTGGCAACTGGTCTGCGTGCTGGCGATGACCACGATGCCGCTGGGCCTGACCCAGAGCAAGGAATACGCCGAGCCGGAATGGTTCATCGACATCCTGATCGCGGTGGTCTGGGTGAGTTTCGGCGTGGTGTTCTTCGGCTCGCTGGCGCGCCGGCGCATCAAGCACATCTACGTGGCGAACTGGTACTACGGCGCGT
>CALCWL010000541.1 GCA_937906285.1 uncultured Rhodanobacter sp.
GAACAGCGTCGAGGGCACGAACATGCCCTTGGCGTGTTCCTCCCAGCGCTTGAACCAGCGGCCGGCGAAGGACTGCTTGGGGATGGCCCGCTTGGCCCGCTCGCGCAGCTGGTTGAGACGGCGGCTGGCCATCGCGCGCGCCATCATCTTGGTCATCGCGCCCACGTTCTCGCTGATCGACATGCCGTTGTCGTTGAACACCACCAGCAGGTCGGGCTCGACGTCGCCGGCGTGGTTGAGCGCCTCGAACGCCAGCCCGGCGGTCATCGCGCCGTCGCCGATCACGGCCACCACCTTGCGCTGCTCGCCGCTGGCCTGCGCGGCGATCGCCATGCCCAGCGCGGCCGAGATCGAGGTGGACGAGTGGCCGACGCCGAAGGTGTCGTACTCGCTTTCCTCACGGCGCGGAAACGGCGCCAGGCCGTCCTTCTTCTTGATCGTGGTGATGCGGTCACGGCGGCCGGTGAGAATCTTGTGCGGATAGCACTGGTGGCCGACGTCCCACACCAGGCGATCGTGCGGGGTGTCGAACTCGTGGTGCAGGGCCACGGTCAGCTCGACCACGCCCAGGCCCGCGCCGAAATGGCCGCCGGAGCTGGCGACAGACTCGATCAGGTACTGGCGCAGCTCGTCGGCGACTTGCGGGAGCTCGCTGTCGGGCAGCCGGCGCAGATCGGCGGGCACCTCGATCGAAGCCAGGCGGGGATAGCGGCTGAGGTCATTCATCCCCATATTGTTGGCCCAGCGGCGGGGCGGAGCAAGGGCGAAACAGTGAAGAAGGCCTGATCGCGACCGGCGGCGCCTGCACGTGCGGCACACAACGGGCATCGCATGCTGCGGGCAGATACCATCGCGGAGATCCGTCCATGGCCAGTGTCTCGCAGGCTTTTCGCCGCTTTGCGGAAGCTACCGCGCGCCAGTCCGGGCGACCGGCAACCTTCCTGACGGCCGTGCTGATCGTGGCGGTGTGGGCGGCGAGCGGGCCGTTCTTCCACTTCGGCGACACCTGGCAGCTGGTGATCAACACCGGCACCACGATCATCACGTTCCTGATGGTGTTCCTGATCCAGAACAGCCAGAACCGGGACAGCGCGGCGCTGCAGATCAAGCTCGACGAGCTGATCCGCACCACCGCCGCCCACAACGGCCTGCTTGACCTCGAGGACATGGACGAGGACACCCTGGAGCGCATCCGCGAGAACTACCGCAAGCTGGCGGCGAGACGCGAGCACGAGGCCGCGGGTCGGCAGGGAAAGCAGGGACAGCAGGGACAGCAGGATGATGTGGCCAGGGACAAGGACGAGGCCGAGGAGGCGTGCGAGGAGGTCGACGAAATCGACCGGGAGCTGAAGGAAAACCGCGAGACGCACACGCAGGACGAGGAGACCGCCGGCGCGCCGGCGCGCGGGGGCTGACAACCGGTTCCGCTACGCGTATTCCGCCATCGGGCGCCGTTCGCGCGGCAACCGGCTGACCAGGAACTCCATCTGGTCGGCGAGGATGTTGCGATTGGACAGGATCAGGTGCTCCACCCAGCTCGGCCGGTAGGGCACCGCCAGCAGCGGCATGTTGGCCTGCTGCGGCGTGCGGTTGCTCTTTTTCAGGT
>CALCWL010000542.1 GCA_937906285.1 uncultured Rhodanobacter sp.
CGGTGCACGGCGTGATCTCCGAGGGCTTGGCCACCACCGTGTTGCCGGCCGCCAGCGCCGGCGCGATCTTCCAGGTGAAGAGATAAAGCGGCAGGTTCCACGGGCTGATGCAGCCGACCACGCCCAGCGGCTGGCGCAAGGTGTAGTTGATGGCGCCGGCGCCCGGCGTGCCCCGCTCCATCGCATGCGATTCGCTGCCCCAACCGACGATCGCGGCGGCGAAGTAGCGCAGGTTGCTCACCGCGCGCGGGATGTCGAGACGACGCGCGAGGGCGAGCGGCTTGCCGTTGTCGCGCGATTCCAGCGCTGCGAATTCCTCCAGTCGCGCCTCGACCAGGTCCGCCAGGCGGTGCAGCAAGCACGCCCGCTGCTCGATCGGCGTGGCCGCCCAGGCCGGCGCCGCGCGACTGGCGGCGGCCACCGCGGCCTCGACATCGGCGGTATCGGAATCGGGGCATTGCGTCAGCACGTCCCCCGTGGCGGGTTCGTGCACGTCAAGCCAGCTGTCGTGGATGGGCGCCCGCAGGCGGCCGTCGATCAGGTTGGCTGGGCGCGGAATGGACATCTGCGGCATCTTAAGTCCCGCACGCGACAATTGCACCGGACGCCGCCGTATGCAGCCACGGGGCGGTTGGATATCGTCGCGGGCCGCGGGATGCCTCGCGCACTGCGCTCAAAGCGAGCGCATGCGTCCGCCGTCGACCGGCAGACTGACGCCGGTGATGGCGCTGGCCGCGGGCGACGCGAGGAAGGCCACCGCGGCCGCGGTTTCCGCGGGATCGGCGAAACGGCCCATCGGGATTTCCGCGGCCATTTCGCGCGCCACTTCCGCCTCGCCGCGTCCTGATTTCTGCGCCCGTGCCTTGACGATCTGCTCGATCCGCGGCGTGTGGGTGGAGCCGGGCAGCACGTTGTTGACGGTGATACCCAGCGGCGCCAGCTCGCCGGCCAGCGTCTTGGCCCAGCTCGCCACTGCGCCGCGGGTGGAGTTGGAGACGCCGATGCCGGGGATCGGCTCCTTAACCGAGGTGGAGATGATGTTGACGATGCGGCCCCAGCCGGCGTCGCGCATGCCGGGTATCACCACCTGTGCCAGCGTGTGGTTGGCCAACAGGTGTTTGCCGAAGGCATCGAGGAATTGCGCCGGCGTGGCGTCGAGAATGCTGCCCGGCGGCGGGCCGCCGCTGTTGTTGATGAGGATGTGCACGGGAGCCGCCGCGACCAGGGCCTCGACCCGCTGGCGCAGGCTGTCGATGTCGCCCGCGTCGGCGACGAGGCGGTCGTGGCGCTGCGTGTCGCGGGTGCGCGGCAGGCTGTCGACCAGCTCGGCCAGCACTTCGGCGCGGCGCGCCAGCACGGTCACGTCGGCGCCAAGCAGGGCCAGCTCGATCGCGCAGGCGCGTCCGATGCCTTGGGAAGCGCCGCAGACCAGCGCATGACGTCCACCCAGATCCAGTTGCATGAGTTCTTCCTCGGTGAGTGGTCAGGAGGAGAGACGCGTGGCCAGCGCTCCCAGCCAGCACAGCCAGCCCAGCCACGGACCCAGCCGCCACAGATGGCGCCAGCGGTCGATCGAGCGGTCGCCCAGCGCCGGCAGCGCAGGTGAGCGCAGCACCTGCTGCATCCGCGCCCAGCGGCGCCAGGCGGAGGGCCGCGCGTGGTCGGCTGCCGCGATGATCTGCCAGTGTTGCGGATAACGCCGTCGCAACAGCGCGGCCAATCGGTATTGCGCCACCCACGACAGGACAAACAGGCCCGCCCCGGCGACCAGCAACGCAAGGTACAGCACGATCACGACGAACTGCCGCGTTTCCCGCTCCAGGGTAGCGGCAAGTCGTTCAGCAGGCCGTCGCCGTGGGGGGCCTTGCCGCACACCGCGCTGTCGATGGCCTTCTGGTAGGTGGAGTTCATCATGCCGATCCACAGCGATCCGTCCGGCCCGTGCGGGATGCTGAAGCTCCCGCTGGTGTTCATCTGCAGGGTGGCCGCGGTGGTGGCGTTGGAGAGCGAGGCGGGCGACTGCTCCCAGTAGGTCTTGCCCGCCTGCTGGTCGGCCGAGCTGTAGACCAGCAGGTAGCGGGCCTTGTCGCTCTCGATCTTGAAACTGCCGAAGGCACCGCTGGTTTCGTCGCTCCAGCCCATGTGTTCGCACAGGCGGATGTCGTCGAAGCGGACCGGCTGGAAGCCGTCGTCGAGCAGCACGATGGTGGGCGCGAACAGGTAGCTGGCATGCAGCCAGCGCCCGTTCAATTCCGATTTCAGCGCCACCCGGTACGGCAGTTTCATCCCGGTAGGAAGGCGAAAGGCGAGGAAGTAGCTCTTGGTGCCGTTGAGGTTGGCGACCATGCTGCCGCTGCCCAGGGTGAACTTCTGTGGCTGCCACGGCAGCAGGCTGCGGTAGGAGAAATCGGCGAAGCTGCTGCAGCAGGGCGTGGCCTGTTGCAGGTGCTGCTGGGCGATCTTCAGCGGATCGCCGGCGTCCTCCGCGGGCGGCCGCAGGTTGGGCGGCAGCAACGCCTTGGCGGCATGGCAGCCGGTCAGGGCGAGGGCGGCGGTGAACGCGGCGGCAAGGGCGGCGAAGCGGTACGACATGGGCGTCAGAACTCGGCGGTGCCGGCGGCACGCGGGTAGGGGATGGCGTCGCGGATGTTGGACAAGCCGCAGATGTAGACCAGCAGCCGCTCGAAACCGAGGCCGAAGCCCGCGTGCGGCACCGTGCCGTAGCGGCGCAGGTCACGGTACCAGCCGTAGTTGGCCGGATCGAGGCCGAACTGGACCATGCGGCGGTCCAGCTGATCCAGCCGCTCCTCGCGCTGGCTGCCGCCGATGATCTCGCCGATGCCCGGCGCCAGCACGTCCATCGCCGCGACGGTCTTCCCGTCGTCGTTCAGGCGCATGTAGAACGCCTTGATCGCCTCGGGATAGTTCATGACGACCACGGGGCGGCCGACATGTTTCTCGGCGAGATAGCGTTCGTGCTCGGTCTGCAGGTCGATGCCCCAGGCCACCGGGTATTCGAACTTCTCGCCGGACTTCTTCAGGATCTCGATCGCGTCGGTGTAGTCGATGCGCTCGAACGGCTTGGCGATGAATGCCTCCATGCGGGTGATCGCGTCCGGTTGCACGCGCTCCGCGAAGAACGCCATGTCGTCCGGACGCTCGTCCAGCACGGCCTTGAAGATCGCCTTGAGGAACGCCTCGGCGCAGTCGGCGTTGGCGGCGAGATCGGCGAACGCGATCTCCGGCTCGACCATCCAGAACTCGGCCAGATGGCGCGCGGTGTTGGAATTCTCGGCACGGAAGGTGGGGCCGAAGGTGTAGACCTTGCTCATCGCCAGACAGTACGCCTCGACGTTGAGCTGGCCGGACACGGTGAGGAACGCCTCGCGGCCGAAGAAAT
>CALCWL010000543.1 GCA_937906285.1 uncultured Rhodanobacter sp.
GCTGCTTGGCGTCCGCCTCCGGCAGGATCTTGACCAGGCCGTGGTCCTCCACCGCGGTGAAACCTTGCAGGCGCAGTGCCGACAGGAACACCTCATACACGGCATCGCGCGCCACCGGCTGGGCCGAGATGATGTTGACGGTGCCCTTGACGCGCGGATCAAGCACGAAGTTCTTGCCGGTGACCTCCGCCATCGCCTTCACCACGCCCTCGATATCCGCGTCGACGAAATTGAGCGTGACGGTCGTGGCCGGCGCCGGGCTTTCCGCCGCCCGCACCGCGGCATGCGTCGCCGGGACGTGCGCGCAGAACAGGACCATGGCCGCGACGGCGATCTGCAACCCGCGCCGTTTCATGCCTGCTCGCAGGGGAAAAATGACCAGTGGCGTGTCATCGGGAAGTGCTCGTGGTGGTGGCGGGAGCCTGGACGGGGCGCGGCCAGGCCAGCGTTTCGCGCGATCCGTTGCGCTGCAGGATCACCTGCTGGCGAAGCACCTTCTCGATGCGGATGCCTGGCGCGAGATATTCGCCGGCACGCGCCAGCCGGGTTTTCTTCGCATCGAGTTGCAGCAGGGCGTAGCCGGAACCCTCCGGCTCGGCCGCCATGACACCCAGCAGCCTGATTGCCAGCCCGGTCGGCACGTCGGCGTGCGCATCGCTGGACAGCCGGCCGAACAGGTCGCCGGCGGCAGCGAGGCGGCCGGGCGGTTCGGCAACAGCCATGGCCCGCGGCAGCGGTGCCGGCGCGCACCACGCCCAGGTCCAGTACGCCAGCACGAAGCCGAGCAAGGACAACGCGCAGGTTTTCAATGCCACGTCGGTCGCCGTTTGCACAAAATCCGATCGTCCGGAGGACATGCCTCTGTTCCTTCTGCCTGCCCGGGTTGGATGGTCGCGGGTACGACAGGGTTCCCATGCCCGATGGATCGTCGGGAACCTCATGGCCGTGCGCCGGCGGATACGCCGCCGAGCGGCGGGCTGAATTGCAATACGAAATCGCCATGGCCGCGTTCGACCGCGATCAGGCGCAGCAGCGGTGCCAGTTGCCGGCGGTGCTCCGCATCGACCCGCGCGGTGGCGGAGAACGTCGCAGAGCCGTCACCACGCCACGACCCGCTGCCATCGAGACGGAGCGGGCCGCTGTCGGTGCGCAGCGTCGCGTTCAACGATGCCGCCGCGCCATGCACGCGCAGCTCGTAGGTGCCGAGCGGTGCGATCGGAGTCAGGGCGGAGCCAGCATCCTTCCACGTCACGGCGGCATCGGCCGAAACGGTGTCGCCGGTACGCGAGAACTGCCTGACGTGGACGACGAGATCGCCGCGTGGGCCGAGCGGCGCCATGCGGGGTAAGGCGATGCCGAGCGCGCTGGCCGGCAGGGAGAAGTCGACGTTCGAGATTTCGATCCCGTGTGCCGAGATGCGCACGGGAAAAGCTCTGTCGGCGTGGTCGAGGGCGACGCCAAAGTCGAAGCGTCCACGCCACAGCGCACGCGGTTGCAGCTTCCAGGACAGATCCTTGCCGATGCCTGAGCCGGCGCCATCGCGGACCTCGAGCCGCCCGCCGCCGGACCACACGCTGCCGTGCGCCTGAGCCAGGCGCAACTTCCCGGCGGTGGCCCGCCGCAGGCCCGCGTCGAGCAACGAGGCCGGCGCCAGCACGACCAGAAACGACACGCAGGCCGCCATCGCCACGCAGGCGCCGGCGACCACGCTTCGCCATGTCGCTCGGTGCGTCATGGTCCGGAGCGCTCCAGGGTGGCGGTCACTCCCACCTGGCCGGGTGCGGCCCCGGACTCGATCCGCACGGCGGAAAAACGCAGCTGCTGCGCCCGCATGCCGTCGGCCCAGGCCAGCCAATCGGCGAACGCCACGCCGGCGAATACCAGCTTCACGTGACGCGCATCCACCAGCTCGATGCTCGCCAGCGAGCGAGTCAGCCCGCTGGCATCCACCCGGCGTTGCACAAGCTGGCGCAAATCCGTCATCGACCGGGACGGCGGCGGCAGGGCGCGCAGGCGCACGATTTCGTCTGCCTGCGCGTCCTGGCGTATCGCCTCCGCACGCAGCTGGGCAACCGCCGGCAGCAGCCGCAGGCGCGCCCGCGTCGCGGTCTGCAGCAGCCACGCATACAGCACGAGCCCGAGACAGAGCGCCACCACCGTGATCAACCGGCGTTCCTGCCGGGACCGCGCCGCCCACAGTCGACTCCCGGCACGCCTCATGGCGACCTCAACGTCAGCGTGACAGTACCGTGCCCGGTTCGAGGCGCCGTCGGCGGCGCCTCGACCTCCAAGCCGGCCCGAACCAGGCGAGCCTCGATGCGGCGCACGAGCGTGTCGCCCGGGGCAGCGAACTCCAGCGTCATGCGCCCGTCCTCGTACGACAGCGCGCGCAGCTCGGCGGTCGGCGCATCCGCCAATGCCGCGGCCACCTTGCCGAGCATGACCGGAAAATCGCCGGCATCCGGCTGGTTGGCAGCACGCCGTGCCTGAGCCAGTTGCCGGCGCGTCTGCAACGCCGGGTCGGCCACCGCGACGGCGTCGGGGAACAGCGTGCGGAAACGCGCCTCCATTTGCTGGCGAAGCTGATGCTGCTCGCTCGCCAAGCGCAGGCGATCGGTCAGCAACGCCGCCGAGTGCAGCAGCAGTGCCGCGAGCAGAATCCAGCCGACGTGTCGCCAGCGCACGAGCATGGCGGCGGCCGGACGCCACTGCTCGCGCTCCTGATCGATCCGGATGCCGGCCACTGCCGGCGCGATGCGCCAATCCGGTCCTGACGCGAGCCGGAGGCTGACGCCGAGGGCCTGCTGCCATGCCACGAGGTCGGGTTGCGCCGCAGGCGTCGCCACGTGCAGCGCGATCGAGGCCGGCGCTGCATCGCGTGCCCGTGCCTGCTCAAGCAGCAACTGCAGCGCCAGGGGCGGAGCCTGCCGGTCGCCACAATCGGTGGCGCCGCCTTCGAACTCGCCGGTGCGCAGGTAACCCTCCTGCCCGCTCCAGGCCAGGCTCCATTCCCCGCTGCGCAGCGGCAGCATCAGCGTTTCGCAGTACACCGCGTCGACGCGGATGCCAACCGCGTCAAGCGCGTCGCGCCAGCCGTGCAACCGCTGGCGATGGACCACCGCGAGCACCTCCTCGCCCTCGACGCGGCCGAGCCTGCTCACCTGGTTGGCGTCCGGGTCGGAGGCCAGCTTTTCCTCGGCCGCGTAGGCCAGCAACGCCGCCAACTTGTGCCTGCCCGCCTGAGGCAGGCGCGTTCGCGCGATCAAGACCTGGCTGGCGGCAAGCACCAGCTCGACATGCCCCGCGCCCTTCGGCAAGGCGGCCAGCGGACCAGCCCCCGGGTGCACGCCGGCATGGTCGTCCAGCAGCACCCACTGGCACGACGCGGGCACCGCCGACAGCGGGCAGAAGATGCGCAGCAGGCTCACTGGATTTTCCGCCACACGACAGCGGGCCAGCGCGCCGCGTCCGTCCGCGCCAACAGCAGCTGGCCACGGGCCTGCGCCTTGCCGCAAGTCACCCGCAGCGTGACCAGGAAATAGTCGCTGCCGACGCGGATGTCCTGCCCGGGTACCGTGGCGTCCTTGCCGAGCTGAGCGAGGAAGTCGGCGTTGTTGCGATAGAAGATGCCGTGGCGGCGAGCGACCAGTGCCCGCGCCGAATCCAGATCCAGGCCATCGACCACGGCAGCGAGAACCTCGGCGG
>CALCWL010000544.1 GCA_937906285.1 uncultured Rhodanobacter sp.
CCGTCGCGCTCCACCACCGGGCGCGGCTTGGCGAAGTACAGCGGCACCAGCGGGATGTTCTCGCGCTGGATGTACAGCCACACGTCCATCTCGGTCCAGTTGGACAGCGGGAACACCCGCACGCTCTCGCCCTGGCGCACGAAGGTGTTGTAATTGCGCCACAGCTCCGGCCGCTGGTTCTTCGGGTCCCAGCGATGCTGCGCGTTGCGGAACGAGAACACGCGCTCCTTCGCCCGCGACTTCTCCTCGTCGCGGCGCGCACCGCCGATCGCGGCGTCGAAACCGTGCTGGTCCAGCGCCTGTTTCAGCGACTGGGTCTTCATCACGTCGGTATGCACCGCGGCGCCGTGGGTAAGCGGCGAGATGCCCTGGCGCACGCCATCCTGGTTGATGTGGACCAGCACCTCCACGTCACCGGCCGCGGCTACCTGCTCGCGGAACGCGATCATCTCGCGGAACTTCCAGGTGGTATCGACATGCAGCAGCGGCATCGGCGACTTCGCCGGGTGGAACGCCTTGCGCAACAGGTGCAGCAGCACCGAGGAATCCTTGCCGATCGAATACAGCATCACCGGGTGGCGGAACGCCGCCTGCACTTCGCGGAAGATGTGGATGCTTTCGGCCTCGAGATCGTCGAGGTGGGAACGCGGTGCGGTAGCCGTCATGGGGTCGCGAACTCGGAAACAGGCGTGGCCGGAACGACATCGCCCGTCGGGGGCGACATCCTTGAACCTCGCAGTATAGATCGCGCGGACGTCGGTCCCCGGATGAACGGCCAAAGGAGTTCGCATATGGATATGGCCCGGACGATGGCGATGCGGTAGCCGGGCAGCCGTCAAATGCAGGAGCGAAAACCTGCGCGCATCGTGACGAATGGGTGCAGGGCGGCACTGCCCGCCGCCCACGGGCAGCAAATGGCGGGCATTGCCCGCCCTACGCCTCCACGCAAGTCGCCACCTGTCATTCCAATACCGGGTAGGCCGGCTCGGCGTCCAGCGTCGCGGCGCAGGCCGCGGCCAGTTCCAGCAGGCGCAGGTCGGAGCCGCGCGGGCCGACCAGTTGCAGGCCCACCGGCAGGCCGTCGGAGAGCTTGCCCATCGGCAGGCTCACCGCGGGGCAACCGGCGAGGCTGGCGAAACTGGTGAGGTCGGCCGCCGAATCCGGGGCCGGGCCATCCAGCGGAAACGCGCCCTGCGGCGTGGTCGGCAGCACCAGCACGTCGACCTGGGCGAACAGCCGGCGCATCTTCAGCGTGGCCGCGTCCAGCACGCGATCGGCCGTGGCGTAATCCGCAGCGCTCTTGCCGGCGGCGTAGCCGAGCATCCGCCGGAAGCGATCGGACACCGGATACTTCGCGTCAGCCGAAAGGTCCTCGGCAAACGTGCCGAGCATTTCCGCCTCCATCAGCAACAATCCAGCGCGGCGGGTACGGGCGAAGTTCCAGTCGTCGAAATCGACCGTGCGGCGGTCGCTCAACGCATGCGGCAACCGGGCCAGCGCCGACTCGAATACTTCAATCACTTCCGGCTGCACGCCGACCGCCGCCAGATCCGGCAGCAGCCCCGCACGCAGGTGGCCCGGATCCCAGTCCGGCAACGCGAATGCCACGCGACGACGGCGCGAGCGCGCGTCGTCGGCGTCGTAGCCGGCCAGCACCTGCAGCAGCACGGTGAGATCCTCGACGCTGCGCGCCAGCAGGCCCACCGAATCGAGCCGACGCGCGGCCGGCACCAGGCCGCGGGCGGAAATCTCGCCATGGGTGGGCTTCAGCCCGTAGATGCCGCAATAGCTCGCGGGGATGCGGATCGAGCCGAGGCTGTCCGAACCCACCGCCGCCACCGCCAGGCCGGCGGCCACGGCCGCTGCCGCGCCGCCGGAAGAACCGCCCGCGCTGTAGCCCTGACGATGCGGATTGTGCGTGGCGCCGAAATGCGGGTTGTCGGTAGCCGCACCCAGCGCGCCTTCGTCCATGTTGGTCTTGCCGATCACCACCGCGCCGGAGGCGCGCAGTCGCGCCACCACGTGGGCGTCGTTCGCCACCGGCCGGCGCCGCCCGGGCAGACCGACCCGCGTCGGCCAGCCGGCCATGTCGAGGTTGTCCTTCAATGCCAGCGGGATGCCGTCGAGCCGACCGATCACGCCGTCGCGGCGACGCCGGTCGGCCATGTGCGCCTGTTCCTGCATCAGCCCGGGACGCTGGTCGACGTAGCAGTTGAGCCGGGGATCGAGTCGCTCGATGGCCTGCTGGTAGACATCGGCCAGGGCTTCCGGCCGTACCCTGCCCGTGGCGAGCCAGTGCAGCAGTTGGCACAGCGATGCGCGGCGCAGGTCGATATCGGCGATCGGCGGCATCGAATTCATGAACTCTCCT
>CALCWL010000545.1 GCA_937906285.1 uncultured Rhodanobacter sp.
CGACACCGAGTTCGAGAAGTGGGCGAACAAGGTGTGGAACTTCGGCGCCGGGCTCGGCGCGGAGGTCTCGCTGAAGGACTTCCGCAAGGACCTGATCATCGAGGTCTACAACGAGGCCGGCCAGCTCGCGCTGGCCTACAAGGTCTACCGCTGCTGGGTCTCCGAATACCAGGCGCTGCCCGATCTGGACGCCAACGCGAACGCGGTGGCGATCCAGCACCTGAAGCTGGAGAACGAGGGCTGGGAGCGCGACACCGGCGTGAGCGAACCGGCCGAGCCCAGCTTCAGCGTGCCTGCCTGAGCGCCATGCACACACCCACGCCCGCGCAGCTGCTGCAGGTATGGGAACGCGGGGGCGACCCGTCCGCCGCGGCACGCGGACTGTTGCTGCTCGGCTGCAGCTGCGACGACGAAGCCGCCCTCGATGAACTGGCCGCACTGCCGCTGGGCCGGCGCGACGCGCGGCTGCTGGAGTTGCGCGAGCGGCTGTTCGGCAGTGCGATCGAGGCGGTGGCGAGCTGCCCGCAATGTGCGACGGCGGTCGAGGCGACGTTCCGCTGCGACGACTTGCGGCTGCCGGAGGCGGGCGCCGTCGCCGCCACGCTGGAACATGCCGCGCACGGCGTGCGCGTGCAGTTCCGCCTGCCCGACAGCCGCGACCTGCTGGCGCTGGAACACTGTGGTGACGCCGAAGCCGCGCGCGGCCTGCTGCTCGACCGTTGCGTGCTCGCGGCGCAGTGCGGCGAGCAGTCGCACGACGCGCGCAGCCTGCCGCCCGAGTTGCAGGTGCAGATCGCGCAGGCGATGGCGCAGGCCGATCCGCAGGCCGACCTGCAACTCGCGTTGCGCTGCCCGGAGTGCGGCCACGAGTGGCAGCCGCTGTTCGACGTCGCCCGTTTCCTGTGGCAGGAACTGCACGCCTGGGCGCTGCACATGCTGCGCGAGGTGGACACGCTGGCCGCCAGCTACCACTGGGCCGAGGCCGACATCCTCGCGCTGAGCCCGCGCCGCCGCCAGGCCTACCTGGAGCTGTGCGCGCCATGAGCGATTTCCTCGACCGCCTGGCGGCACGCGCGATCGGCAGCGACGCCACGCTGGCGCCGCGGCTGCCGTCGCTGTTCGAACCGCTGCCGCGCGCGCCGATCATGCCGTCACTGGACGAGCGCGCGGCGCCGGCGCGTCCCCGCGATGCGAGCCCGGCGCTACCGGTCGCGCCGAATGCCGCACCGCCACCGCGCGCGCTGGCGCCCGTGCCCGAGTCGATCGCGCCACGAATCGCGCGCAATACGCCGGCAGAGCCCGCACCCTTGCCGATGCCGGAGCGCGTCGCCGCGGATGCGCCGCGCGCGCCGATGCCACCACCGCCGCGCGCCGCGGTGCCGGTACGTGCGATGAGCGCCGAACCTGCGCGTGCGGCTTCCGCGCCCGAACGCGCAGCGGCCAGTTCGCCATCCGTGTCGCCGCGGCAGTCGCGTGTCGCGCCCGCTCGGCAGGAAGCGGCGCGCACGCCGGCGCCGGGCGGTGCCTTGCTGCCTGCGCCGATACCGGTGTTCGCCACGACGGGCGGCACACCCGCACCGGTGCGCCCTGGCCACGCAGCCGCGATGCACAGCACGCGCAACGCGCAGGCCGACCACGGGAACCGGGCCGGCAGCGAACCGGTGGTGCACGTCAGCATCGGCCGGCTCGAAGTGCGCGCCGCGCCGGCCGCCGCGGCGCCGCCGCGCCGGCGCGAGGAAGCGCGGCCGAGCAGCCTCAACGACTACCTGCGCCAGCGCGGCAAGGCTTCGCCATGAGCAACGTGCTGGCGATCGCCGCGACCACGCGCACGCTGCGCAACCTGCTGCTGGCGCAGGTGCCCGCGCTGGACGCGGAGCTGGCCGACCTGGAGGTGACCCTGCAGCCGCCGGACGTGGCGCGCAAGGGCATAAGCAAGGCGCAGCTCAACGTGTTCCTATACCAGGTGGTCGCCAACGCCGCCTGGCGCAACCTGGACCTGCCCGGCCAGGTGCGACCGGGCGAGACCGCACCGCCGCCGCTGGCGCTGAACCTGCATTACGTGCTCACCGCCTGGGGCCGCGGCGAGGACGACAACGATGCGATCAGTCACCGCGTGCTGGCCGCGGCGATGAGCACCCTGCACGACCGCGGCGTGCTCGACGGCAACGACATCCGCAACGCGCTGGCGGACAACGACCTGGCCAGCCAGATCGAGCGCGTGCGCGTGACGCCGCTGCCGCAGACGGTGGACGAGCTGTCCCGGCTGTGGACCGCGTTCCAGACCAACTACCGCACCTCCGCCGCCTACGAGGCAGCGGTGGTGCTGATCGACACCCAGGCGGCCACGCGCGCGCCGCTGCCGGTGCTGCGGCGCGGCCCGCAGGATCGCGGCGTGCTCGCCAGCGCATCCGCCGCGGCGGTGCTGGACGCGCTGGACTATCCGCGCCACCAGACGGCCGTGCGCCTGGGCGAGGACCTCGTGCTGCGCGGCCGCCAGCTCGGCACGCAGCACGCGGTGGCGCGTTTCAGCAGCCTGCGCCTCGATGCGCCGATCGACGTCGCGCCGCAGGCCGGCGATGCCGCCGGCACGTTGCGCGTGCATCTGGCCGACGCCGCCGACGATGCGAACGCCATCGCGCGCTGGGCGCCGGGCATCTACACCGTGGCCTTGCGGGTGCAGCCGCCGGAGTTGCCGCCGCTGCTCAGCAACGAATTGCCGCTGGTGCTGGCGCCGCGCATCGCGCTCGGCGCGCTTGCCGCCGCCGCCGGCGATTTCAGCCTGAGCATCGCCTGCACGCCGCGTATCCGCGACGGCCAGCGCGTGTTCCTGCTGTTCGGCGATCGCGTGTTCGCGCCGACCAGTCTCGGCAATCCGGCCGACCCGCAGCAGCCCACCGCGCTGACGTTCCAGCTCACCGGCGTGGCGGCGGGCACCTACACCGTGCGCCTGCGTGTGGACGGCGCCGACAGCATCCCGGTCGACTTCAGCGGCGCCGTGCCCGCGTTTGCCGCGGACCAGCAGGTGGTGGTGGCATGAACGACTACGCGCAATGGCTGGAAGCGAATGACCAGTATCTGGCCGCCGCGCTGGGAGATCTGCGCGAACGGCTGGAGCGTGCGGCGCAGCGGCACGATACGGCCGCCGCACCGCCGGGCCCGGCGACGGCACTGATGGAATCCGCGCCGACGGTGAGCGCGGCCGCCGCGCCGAAGCCATCCTGGCTGGCGCGGATGTTCAAGGCGCCGCGGGCGGCGGCGTCGAAGCCGGCCGGCGATGCTGCCGCGGATTCACCCGCGACGCAGCCGATCGTCGCCGGACAGGCCGATGCCGATGCGGCCGTTGCTGCGGCGGCAACGCCCTCCGGCGCAGGCAGCGAAGGCGCGAACCACACACCGGCGCTGGTCGTGCTGGCGGACCGGCTCGGCCTGTTCGCGTTCGAGCGCGACCTGCTGCTGCTGTGCGTCGGCATGGAGCTGGACACGCGCTTTCCGGCGCTGTGCGCACAGGCCCAGCACGATCCGGCCAAGCCGTACCCCACCTTTGCGCTGGCCTTCTCGGTGCTCGACGCGCCCAGCTGGGATGCGTTGTCGCCGCAGCGGCCGCTGCGCTACTGGCGCCTGCTGGAGATCCATCAACCCGGCGCGCTGCCGCTGATCGGTGCGGCGCTCGCCGCCGACGAGCGGGTGGTGAACTTCGTCAAGGGCATGAACTACCTGGACGACCGCCTCGGACCGCTGCTCACCGCGTTGTCCCCGGCGTCCCTGCCGCCGTCGCAGCAGGCGGTGGCCGACCGGCTGCTGGACCAGCTGCGCCACGTGCCGCCGGACGAGCCGCCGCCGCCGGTGCAACTGCTCGGCAGCGACAGCGCGAGCAAGCAGGCGATCGCGCAGGCCGTCGCCGCCGCCTTCGGCGCGCAGGCCTATCGGCTCGCGGCCGAGCTGCTGCCGGCCACGGTCGCCGAGCAGGAAACCCTGCTGCGGCTGTGGCAGCGCGAGAGCCAGCTGCTGCCGCTGGCGCTGTACCTCGATGCGGGCGAACTCGAAGGCGCCGAGACCGCGGCCACCGCAGTCAGGCGTTTCCTCGCGCGCAGCAGCGGCCTCGTCTTCGTCGACGCGCGCGAGCCGTGGCCGGCGGTGCAGGCGCTCAGCGTCGACGTGGCCAAACCCGCCGCGGTCGAGCAGCGGTCGCTGTGGCAGCGCCTGCTTGGCGACGCCGCCGGCGCGCAGCCGCAGCAGCTGGCCGGTCATTTCGATTTCAACCTTGGCAAGATCGAGCAGATCGCGCAGTGGGCGCTGGCGGCGACCGAGGACAAGCCAGCCGCGCTGGCGCAGGCCCTGTGGCAGAGCGCGCTGGCGCACACGCGGCCCGCATTGGACCGGCTCGCCCGGCGGATCGAGCCGAAGGCCGGCTGGGACGACCTCAAGCTGCCCGAGAACGAACAAGCCCTGCTGCGCCAGATCGCCGACCAGGTCGCCCGGCGCAGCACCGTCTACGACGACTGGGGCTTTCGCGCGCGCATGAACCGCGGGCTGTCGATCAGCGCGCTGTTCACCGGCGAGAGCGGCACCGGCAAGACCATGGCCGCCGAAGTGCTGGCGCGCGAGCTGGGCCTGTCGCTGTACCGCATCGACCTTTCCGCCGTGGTCAGCAAGTACATCGGCGAGACCGAGAAGAACCTGCGCAAGCTGTTCGATGCGGCCGAGGGCGGCGGCGCGATCCTGTTCTTCGACGAGGCCGACGCCTTGTTCGGCAAGCGCAGCGAGGTGAAGGACAGCCATGACCGCTACGCCAACATCGAGGTGAACTACCTGCTGCAGCGGCTGGAGTCGTTCGGCGGTCTGGCGATCCTGGCCACCAACATGAAGGGCGCGCTGGACGGCGCGTTCCTGCGCCGGTTGCGCTTCGTCATCCACTTCCCGTTCCCCGGCGCGGCCGAACGCCGCGCGATCTGGGCCTCGGTGTTCCCCGCGCAGGCCGCCGTGGGTGCGCTGGACTTCGACCGGCTGGCGCGACTGCCGCTCACCGGCGGCAGCATCCAGGGCATCGCGCTGAACGCGGCCTTCATGGCCGCCAAGGCCGGCGTGGAGATCGGCATGTCGCTGCTGCTCGACGCGGTGCGCGGCGAATACCGCAAGCTGGACAAGCCGATCAACGAAGCCGATTTCCGCTGGCTGGAAAGCGCCGGAGGCCGGTCGTGAGCATCACGCTGCACATCGAGCGGTTGGTGATCGACGAGGCGGCGCTCGGCGGTGAGCGCGGCGTCGACGTGCGCGCCTCCCTGCAGCGGGAGCTGACGCGCTGGCTGGCCGCGCCCGGTGCGCACGAGGCGCTGGCAAATCTGGGGGCGGTGGATGGCCTGCCGTCGCTGCAGTTGGCGCCGGCGCGGCAGAAAAGCGGGCCGCTGGCTGCACGCATCGCGGCGGCGGTCGGCGCCGGCCTGGGTATCGAGGCCAGCGCGGGGCACCCGACCGCGGCGCGCGCCGAACGTCGGCTTCGGATGGGCAACAACGAACGAAGGGCGAGGTGATCCCGTGAACACATGTGCAAACAACGGAACGATCGGCGGCATGGGCTGGCGGCCCGACCTGCCGGACATTCGCGACTACACCCCCGAGGAGCCGCAGGTCGAAAAGCTGCTGGCCAAGTCCAAGCCGCTGAAAGCGGTGGCGAAGGCGGCGCCGGCCAGCGTCGACCTGCGGGCCTGGTGTTCGCCGATCGAGGATCAGGGCAATCTCGGTTCGTGCACCGCGAATGCGGGCGTGGGCCTGCTGGAGTATTACGAGCGGCGCGCGTTCGGCAAGCATCTCGACGGCTCGCGGCTGTTCCTATACAAGGCCAGCCGCAACCTGCTCGGCTGGACCGGCGACACCGGCGCCTATCTGCGCACTGCGATGAAGGCCATGGCCTTGTTCGGCGTACCGCCGGAGTCGTACTGCCCCTACGTCATCGCGCGTTTTGACGATGAGCCGCGGGCCTTCCTGTACGCGTTCGCGCAGAACTACCAGTCGATCGTCTACTACCGGCTCGATCCCGCCGGCGCGCCGAAATCGGCCGCACTCAAGTACATCAAGCAGTACCTGGCTGCGGGCCTGCCCTGCATGTTCGGTTTCACCGTGTACAGCTCCTTCCCCGGCGTTGGCGCCGGCACGGGCGACATCCCGTTCCCCGCGGTCGGCGACACCGTGCTGGGTGGCCATGCCATCGATGCGGTGGGCTATGACGACAAACGCAGGATCGGAAGCAACCGTGGTGCGTTGCTGATCCGCAACTCCTGGGGCACGGCTTGGGGCGAGAACGGCTACGGCTGGATGCCCTACGCCTACGTCGAAGCCGGCCTGGCCAGCGACTTCTGGTCACTGGTACGCGCCGATTTCATCGACACCGACCTGTTCAAGTGATGCCGATGGACGCACACACCGCCACGCGAACAAGCAGGCCGGTCACGAGTGCCACGCCGCCCGGCCTGTTGCTGCAGCGCAAGTGCGCCTGCGGGACGCATGCATCAGGTAGTGGCACATGCACAGAGTGCACAAAGAAAATTCAACGCGTGCAACGCCATCCGGAACCGGGGCAGTCAGCAGGTGTCGCGCCGCCGAGCGTCCACGCCGTGCTGGCGACGCCGGGTTCACCTCTGGCGCCGGCCGTCCGCGCGCCGATGGAACGCGGATTCGGCCACGATTTCAGCCATGTCCGGGTGCACAACGATGCGGCTGCCGCGCATTCGGCGGCCACGGTCGATGCCGCCGCCTATACGGTGGGGTCGCATGTCGTCTTCGGCGCGGGGAGCTATGCACCGGGAACCCGGTGGGGGCGTCACCTTATCGCGCACGAACTGGCCCACGTCGTGCAACAGGGTGCCGGTGGGCTAATGCGAAAATCCCTGGCAAGCCTGATGATCGGATCGCATGATGATCCCGCCGAGCGTGACGCCGATCAGGCGGCGGATCGCGTGGTTGCCGGTAGCTACGCGTCGCCAGGGATCGCCGCGCCTGTCTCGATGCAGCGCCAGCCACACCGCCGCCCGGCGTTCGAAGGCCTGGATGAAGCCGGGCCTGGTGCGGACTTCACGGGCCAGACCGATAGCCGACTTGCCGCATGCCTTCGCGGTACCCGCGATATCCCGAACGATTGCCCGCATGCTCCATTGACGCTCGCGGACTTCAGCGAGGTCCGCTCGCTAGGTGGTTTTGCTGCTGTCACCGGATCGGATGTGGTCCCTCTGGCGATGGACCCAGTGGCGGCTACCTGCATGCAGACGATCCTCGGATGGACGGCCGACCAGACACATGTTTTCCAAGGCATATTCCTGCCGCGTCGCAGCCACGTCATACGTTCGGTGGCTCGGGCCAACAATCCGAACGAGAACGGGTGCGCGCGCGCCGGCCGACTGTGCAACCGCAATTTCACCCGGCGTATGCCTCGGGGCATGGTGCCTGGATCCTTCACCTGGAGCAGTGACGGCTCGTGTCCCGCGGCCGCGGCACCGACGATCACGGCTGCCACGCGCGGCGACTGCGCGGCGCTTGTAACGCAATGCACGGCCAACGCTGTAGCCGATCAGCCAAGGTTGCTTGCACACGAGCAGGGGCATCTGGACATCGCTTGCAAGATGGCCCGCCGCTTCAACGATGCGATCAGGGACGGCACGCCGCTGTCCACATTTACCCGCCCTGCAGTGCTGCGAGCTGTGCGTGTCGTGCAAGACCTTTATGACGCACAAACCCATCATGGCTGCATTGCTTCGGCGCAGGCCAGCTGGGTGGCCAACATCGCGGCAGGATTGCCTAATGCACTGATTCCGACCGCCCCACCGTCCCGTCGTAGGACGCCTCCGCCACGTTCGCGCACACGGCCCTCCGGCACGAGCATGAGGCTGCCATGAGCGCCTTCCCCGGTTCCCCGCGCATCCTCAAGGGCGGCATCGTGCTGATCGATGCGGCCAGCTCGGCGGTGCGGCGGGTGATCGCGCTGCAGTACAACCCGGATTCGCTCACGCGCTCGCTGCAGGTGCAGGGAATGAGTGCGGACGGCGCCGACCGTTCCGAGGCGCTGCGGCTGAAGGGGCCGCCGGTGGAGACGCTGAAGCTGGAGGCGGAGATCGACGCCACCGACCAGCTGGAGTTTCCGGAACAGAACGGCGGCGTCACCCAGTCCGGCATCTTCGCCCAGCTGGCGGCGCTGGAAACCATGGTCTACCCGAGCAGCGGGCAGCTGCGCGCGAACGATGTGCTGGCGCAGATCGGCACGCTGGAGATCGTGCCGATGGAGACGCCGCTGGCGCTGTTCGTGTGGAGCAAGTCGCGCATCCTGCCGGTGCGCGTCACCGAGTTCGGCATCACCGAGGAAGCGTTCGAC
>CALCWL010000546.1 GCA_937906285.1 uncultured Rhodanobacter sp.
TGGCCGGACTGGCCGCGCCGGGGTGGCGGCTGGGCGGTCTGCGTACCGATGCGCGCACGCGCGTCGCCAACGCCATCACACTCAGCGACAACCGGCCGATCCGGCCATGGTTCGCCGCATGCCATTTCCGCCGGACGGGTCGTAGTGCGCGGCGTGGTTTGCGATGATGGAAGACATGATCGCGCGCAAAACCCTGATGACAACACCTATCCGCCTGGCTCGACGCCTGGTGTCGTTTCCGCGACGCAAGGGCACTCCGCGCCTGGCCTTGCCGGCGTTTGCGGTGGACGCGGCGGCGATCAGCTGTCTGTCCGGTCCGGCGGCGTTCCGGCAAACCCTGCTGACGCTGATCGCGCAGGCGACCCGGCGCATCGTGATCGTGACCTTGTATCTGCAGGACGACGACGGCGGGCGCGAGGTGCTCGACGCGTTGTATGCGGCGAAAGCGCGCCGGCCGGAGCTGCAGGTTTCGGTGTTCGTCGACTGGCATCGCGCGCAACGCGGCCTGATCGGCAAGCAGAAAAGCGAAGGTAACGCCGGCATGTACCGCGAGTACGCCGAGCGGCTCGGCCCGGGCGTCGAGATCTACGGCGTGCCGGTGCAGAACCGCGAATTGTTCGGCGTGCTGCATCTGAAGGGTTTCGTGATCGACGACGCGGTGCTCTACAGCGGCGCCAGCCTCAACGACGTCTACCTGGCGCGGCACCAGCGCTACCGGCTCGACCGCTACCACCTGTTGCGCCACGCACCGCTGGCCGATTCGATGGCCGCCTTCGTGCAGCGGCATCTGCGCGACAGCGAAGCGGTGCGTCGGCTGGACGTGGCCGGTGTGCCTTCCACGAAATCGCTGCAGCCGGCGATCCGCGATCTTCGCCTGGATCTGCAGCGCGCCGCCTACCCGGTGCCGGGCGAGGTGCTGGAGCACGGCGACGTAGCGGTCACGCCGCTGCTGGGTTTCGGCCGCAGCGACAACGCGCTCAACGATGCCTTGCTGGCGCTGCTGCGCGGCACGCGCCAGCGGCTGATCCTGCTGACGCCGTACTTCAACCTGCCCAAGCCGGTGCGCAACGTGCTGGGCCAGCTGCTGCGGCGTGGTTGCACCATCGACATCATGATCGGCGACAAGACCGCCAACGATTTCTACATTCCGCCGGAACAGCCGTTCAAGACCATCGGCCTGCTGCCGTACCTGTACGAAAACAACCTGCGCCGCTTCGCGCGCACGCATCGCCGCCAGATCGACAGCGGCCAGCTCAACCTGCATCTGTGGCGCGACGGCGACAACAGCTACCACCTGAAAGGGCTGTTCGTGGACGACGATGTGGCCGTGCTCACCGGCCACAATCTCAACCCACGCGCGTGGTCGCTGGATCTGGAGAACGCCCTGGTGCTGCGCGATCCGGCGCGCCTGCTGCTGGCGAAGCACGACGCGGAGTGGGCCGCCCTGCGCCGGCATGCCACCCGGCTGGCCGACTACCACGCGCTGGAAAGCCCGCGGCGCTATCCGGCCGACGTGCGCAAGCTGCTGCGGCGATTGAATCGCACCCGGCTGGACCGACTGGCCAACCGCCTGCTGTGAGCGGCGGGCGGGCCATGTGTGGCGGCATGTAAGGTTTTCGTCCCCATGGCGTACTAGGGAAGTATCACCCACGCATCGAGGGATCGTCGCCATGCTGTCTGCCACCGAATCACTGCCTGCCACCAAGCCGATGCCTGCTCTCGCGCGTGCCCTGCACTGGAGCATGGAGGGCCTGCGCTGGTGGCGTCGCGCGCCGTGGATGCTGCTGTGGCTGTGCCTGCTGCAGCTGCTGGCGGAAGCCGTGCTGCAACTGATCCCGTGGATCGGGGTGACGCTGTCGAAACTGGTGGTGCCGTTGCTGCTGATGGGCATTTTTCTCGGCCTGGATGGCCTCGCCGCCGGCAAACGCCTGCGACTGGCCTGCCTGGCCGATTGCCTGCGCCGTGGTCGATTCCTGCCGGCGCTCGGCTTGGCGGCTTGGTGGGGCTTCCTCGTGTTCGGCGCACAGCAGTTGATTGTGTATCTGACGTACGGGCCGGCGGCAGTCGATGCGGTGCTGTTCGGCCACATGGCGGCTCACCCCGAACTGGCCAGCCTGCAGTTCACGCGTACGCTGATTCTCCCGGGCGTGCTGTTCTGCACGCTGCTGCTGCCGGCGCCTTTCCTTCTGCTGTTCCGCGGCGTTCCACCGTGGCGGGCGGTTTGCGGCGGTGTGCGGCTGGTGTTCGCCCATGCCGCACCCTTTGCATGGTTCGCCCTGTTGTACCTGCTGCTGTTTGCGTTGCTGTTCGCCACGCCGTGGACGTTTGCGCTGGTCCTGCTGCTGGCACCGTGGTCGGCCGCGACCAATTATGCGATCTGGCGCGACGTGGGTAGCCGGATACCCATGTTCGAGCCTGCACCGAAGGGCTGAAGCGCCACCATGCGACAGGGGGAATTCGACGCGCTGTTGCGCGGGCACGCAGGGCTGCTGTCGCGCATCGCAGCCAGTTACGAAGCCGACGCCGCGCTGCGTGACGACCTGCTGCAGGACATCGCGCTGGCCTTGTGGCAGGCCTTGCCGAGATGGCGTGGCGAAGCGCCGTTGAAGGCGTTCGTGGCCCGTATCGCGCACAACCGCGGTGCCACGCATGTGGTCGGTCAGATGCGGCGTTCGCCGGGTGGCGCATTGAGCGAGCAGTTGGTCGACTTGAAGCACGGCCCGGACGAATACACACAACAGGAGCAGCGTCGCCGGCGCCTGCAAGACGCGGTCCGCGGATTGCCGCTGGGCCTGCGGCAGGCAGTGACGCTGGCGCTGGAAGGTTTCAGCCATGCCGAAATCGCCGCGGCGTTGGGCATCCGCGTGAATAACGTGGCGGTGCGACTCAATCGCGCGAAGGGCGCGCTGGCAGCGGCATTGGGAGAGGGCGCATGAACGTGCAGGACGACTGGACCCGCTGGGCCAACACCTGGCAACAGCAGCCGGCGGTCGACATCGACCGGTTGCGCCACCGGGTCAACCGGAAGCTCTGGCGCATGCGGCTGACCGCCACGCTGGAGCTGCTGCTGAACGCGGTGGCGGTGTGGCAGACATGGCGGCTGATCGCGCACCCGGGGTTCGAATGGCGCTGGAAGCTGTGGGCGGCGTTCGCGATGCTGCTGGTGCTGGTCGTGCAAGCCCTGTTCCTGCTGGCGCGGCGTGGTACGTGGCGGGCACCGGGCAGCGACGCCGGCGATCTGCTGCAGCTCACCGCGCGCCGCGCGGTCGCCGGTGTCCGGCTGGCCAAGGTGAACGCCTGGAGCCTGCTGCTGCTGGTCGTGGTGACGCTGCTGGTGGCTGTGCCGGAACTGACTCCCGCGCACTGGCAGCACGATGCGAAGTTCCGATCGTTGGTCCTGCTGCAGTGCGCCCTCAATCTGCCGGTCGTCGTGTTCGGCTTCATGGGTTGTGCGTGGTACATCCGCCGGCAGCGCCGTCGGCTGCGCGAGGTGCAGGCGTTGTTGCGCGAGTGCGAGGATTGAGCGAATCGGCCGTGCAAGAAATGCTGCCGTGCGTAGGGCGGGCACTGTCCGCCGACTTTTTATCCTCCGATGCAAGAGCGGCGGGCGGTGCCCGCCCTACGCTGCTAGCGGTTCGAGGCGAGCCGGTTCAGGCGCATGTCCAGCCAGTTGGCCACGTTGCCCCATTCCTCGGCGAGGATGCTGAAGCACACCGTGTCGCGCAGGCTGCCGTCGGTGCGGCGGCGGTGTGCGCGCAGCACGCCTTCGCGTTGCGCACCGAGGCGTTCGATCGCGCGCTGCGAATCCTCGTTCAGCACGTCGGTGTGGAACGCGACGGCTGCGCAGCCCAGGGTCTCGAACGCATGCTCCAGCAACAGTCGCTTGCAGGCGGTGTTGAGGTGGCTCTTCTGCCAGCGCTTCGCGTACCAGGTGTAGCCGATGGCCAGACGCGGCACTGCGGCGTCGATCTCGTAATAGCGCGTGCTGCCGACGATGTCGCCGCTGCGCGCCTCGCGCACGGCAAACGGCAGCATGTGGCCTTCGCGCTGGCCTTGCAGCGCCTTCTCCACGTAGCCCAGCGTCAGCCCCGGCGGCGGCACGCTGGTGACGACGAGGTTCCACAGCTCGCCGTCGGCGGCGGCGGTTTCCAGTGCGGGCGCGTGGTCGGGCGAGAGCGGTTCCAGCACGACGTACTCGTCGTGCAGACGGCTGGGGACGAACGGGGTCATGGGCTCAGGCGTCGAGGTCGGGAATCAGCTTGCTTTCCAGCCGCGCGATATGGTCTTTCAGCAGCAGCTTGCGCTTCTTCAGCCGGGTCAGCTGCAATTCGTCACGGCCGATCGCATGGGCAAGCTCCTCGATCGCCACGTCGAGATCGCGGTGCTCCAGCTTGAGCTCGGCAAGCAGGTGGACGATTTCGGCGTGATCCTGGATCGGCATGGCGGTGGCCAAACGTGTGACGTACTGCCCAGTTTAGCGCGCCGCGCGGTGGCCTGGGCGCACTGTTGAGCCGGCACTTGCGACCCGCCCGGCGCTGCGGCGGCCGGCCGGCTCTTGCTATAGTCGGCGATGTTTCGCGCCGTTCCTTCGTGCGTCGCACCGCCATGCCGGAGCAAGCCGTCCATCGACGGCCCCGACGTGTGCCTTTCCACCCATCGAGTACCGATCGTGTCCTTCTTTGCCCCCGTTGAAATGGCCCCTGGCGATCCGATCCTGGGCCTCACCGAAACCTATCTGGCGGACGCGCGGCCGCACAAGATCAACCTGGGCGTCGGCATCTACGTCGACGAACAGGGGCGCATCCCGCTGCTGCCCACGGTGCACGAGGTGGAGCTGGCGCTGGCCGCCGCCGCGAAGCCGCGCGGCTACCTGCCGATCGACGGCCTGGCCGCGTACAACCGGCTGAGCCAGCAGCTGGTGTTCGGCGCCGAATCGCCGCTGCTCGCGGCCGGTCGCGTGGCTACCGCGCAGACCATCGGCGGCAGCGCCGCGCTGCGCGTGGCGGCCGATCTGCTCAAGCAGGTGGTCGGCGCGAAGGCGAAGGTCGCCATCAGCAACCCGAGCTGGGGCAACCATCACGTGGTGTTTCGCACCGCCGGCTTCGAGCTGCTGGAATACCGCTATTACGACGCGGCCAGCCACGGCCTGGACTTCGCCGGCATGCTGGAGGACCTGGGCCGGATGGAACCCGGCACCGTGGTGCTGCTGCATGCGTGCTGCCACAACCCCACCGGCGTGGACCTGGACGCCGCGCAGTGGGCACAACTGGTCGAACTGCTGCGTGAGCGCAAGCTGCTGCCGTTCGTCGACATGGCTTACCAGGGCTTCGACCGCGGCACCGAACAGGATGCCACCGCGGTGCGCGTACTGGCGGAGTCGGGCATCGAGGCGTTCGTGGTCGCCAACTCGTACTCCAAGTCGTTCTCGCTGTACGGCGAGCGCGTGGGCGCGCTGTCGATGGTCGGTGCCGATCGTGACGAGGCGGCGCGGCTGCAGTCGAAGATCAAGCAGGTGATCCGCACGATCTATTCCAGCCCGTCCACCCACGGCGCCGCGCTGGTCGCCGGCGTGCTCGGCAGCGCTGAGCTGCGCGCGCGCTGGGAGCAGGAGCTGGGCGGCATGCGTTCGCGCATCCACGCGATGCGCGCGGGCTTCGTCGAGAAGCTGAGCGCGCTCGGCGCGCCGGATTTCGGCTTCATCAACAAGCAGGCCGGCATGTTCTCCTACTCCGGCCTGAGCAAGGCGCAGGTACATCGCCTGCGCGACGAGCACGCGATCTACGCCCTCGACAGCGGACGCATCTGCGTGGCGGCACTGAACCACGCCAACCTCGACACGGTGGCCGCGGCGGTCGCTGCCGTCTGCCGCTGATATCCATGACCGTCCTCCCGGCGAAAGCCGGGATCCAGCGCCGTTGACCATGTCGAGACGCTGGATTCCGACTTTCGTCGGAACGACGGCGAAACCACCAGTTTTCCGCAGCACTGACCCGGATACCGAATGTTCTTCCGCAACCTCACCCTGTTCCGTTTTTCCCCCGCCGTCGCCACCGATCTCGATCGCCTCGATGAGGCCTTGGCCGAACACCGCCTGCGCCCCTGCGGCCCGCTGGAAATGTTCACCAGGGGCTTCGTGCCGCCGGTCGGGCGGGGCGAGGGCGAGCCGCTCACCCATGCGGTGAAACAGTCCACCCTGTTCACCGTCGGCGGCGAGGACAAGCTGCTGCCCGCCGCCGTCATCAACGACGAGCTGCATCGCAAGGTGCAGAAGATCGCCGAGGAGGAGGGCCGCAAGGTCGGCGGCCGCGAGCGCAAGCGGATCAAGGAGGACCTGCTCAACGAGTTGCTGCCGCGCGCCTTCGTGCGGCAGTCGCGCATGTCGGCCTACGTCGACAAGAAACACGGCTGGCTGGTGCTGGACACCTCCAGCCGCAAGTCCGCCGAGAACGCGCTGAGCCAGGTGCGCGAGGCGCTGGGCAGCTTCCCGGCAGTGCCGCTGGCGCCGGAGGAAGGCCCGCGCGTGCTGATGACCGACTGGCTGGCCACCGGCAACCTGCCGGCCGGGCTGGCACTGGGCGACGAATGTGAACTGCGCGACCCGGCCACCGCCACCGGCGCGATCGCCCGCTGCCGCCGGCAGGATCTGGATGCCGAAGAGGTCAAGGAGCACCTGCGCAACGGCAAGCAGGTGTTCCTGCTGGGGCTGACCTTCGACGACCGCATCAGCTTCGTGCTGGGCGAGGACCTGGTCATCCGCAAGCTGAAATTCCTCGACGTGGTGCTGGACGAGCTCGGCGACAGCCAGCAGGACGCCCACGCCGAGATGGACGCCAGTTTCGCCCTGCTCACGCTGGAACTGGCGCGGTTGCTGGCGAAACTGGAGGAGTGGTTCGGCCTGCCGCGTCCCACTGACGGCTGAGATTTGGCCCCGGCCGGGGCGGCCCACCGGCATGACGCCCGGCCCTTGCGCCGGAGCGCCGGCTTGCCGGCATACTGTCTGTCCGGACTCGCCACGCCGACTGCGCATGGCGTCCCGGACGGACGGCAGGACATGACGCAGCATCTCGAAGGCGACTGGCTGGAACTGGCGATGGCGGGCGGCAACACCATCCGGGTGTTGAAGGCCGCCCACCCGCGTGCGCGACGTTTGCGCCTCACCGTCACGCCCAAGGGTGCGCGGGTGTCTTACCCGCGCGGCACGCATCCGGCGCAGGTCAGCGCGTTCCTGCGCAGCCACGCCGAATGGCTGGAGCAGAAGCTCGACGAACTGAACCTGATCGTCAAGCCGCTGCCGCCGCTGCGCATCGGCCACGCCTGCCACTTTCCGCTGCGCGGCGAACCGGCGGAACTGGACTGGTGCGAGGGCACCTATCCGAAGATCGAGCCGCATGCGCGCGGCCTGACCCTGGTGGTGCCGCGCCCGCACAGTCGCGCCTTGCCGATTGCCCGCGGCCTGCTCGCCTCCCACCTGGAGCTGCTGATCCGTCGCGACGTGTCGCGCTGGATGGCCGTCCACGTGCCGCAGCTGGGCCTGGCGCCGACTTCGCTGCGCATCCGCCCGATGAAGAGCCTGTGGGGCAGCCTGGACACCCGCGACCGCATCAACCTCGACCTCGCGCTGGCGCTGGCGCCGCCGGCGGCGTTGCGCTACGTGCTGGTCCACGAGCTGTGCCACCTGCGCGTGCGCAACCACTCGCCGCGCTTCTGGGCGCTGGTGGAAACGCTCTATCCCGACTGGCGCGAGCAGCGCGACTGGCTGCGCCAGCACGGTGCGATACTCAAGGCCGAGCTCGACCGGCTGGTCGCCGACGTGGCCGACTGAAGCGGCATCACGCAGGCTCAGGCGGCGGTGTCTTTCCAGCTTTGCGGTGTCTCGTTGGTGACGATCGCCACACTGGAGCGCACCGCTTCCAGCGGGCGCACTTCGAGCGTCAGGCCGCAGGCGAGGCAGGGGTTCTCCGCGGCGATCGCGGCGGCTTCTTCCAGCGTGTCGGCCACGATGAACCAGTAGCCGCCGATCAGTTCCTTGGACTCGCTGAAGGGCCCGTCCGTGACGGCTGTTCGGGAGACCAGTTTGCCGCGGTTTGCGAGGCGGCTGCCCGGCTTGAGTCGCCCTTGCGCCAGGCCTTGTTCGTACCAGGCGTAGAAGCGGTCGATGGTGTCCTGCACGGCGTCCTTGTCGGCGCCCTCGTCCCATTGTCCGCGCGAGATCAGCAGGTACTCGTTCATGGGCATGGAACCTGGCCTTCGGGTACGGGGCGCGGTGCCGCGCCGGTCAGACTGCCTTGCGCGGCTGGCGCACGTAGCGCGTGCGCAGCAGGATGTCCCACAGCGGCGTGGTGACGCCGAAGTTGGT
>CALCWL010000547.1 GCA_937906285.1 uncultured Rhodanobacter sp.
GCCGCACCCTCGCGGAAGATCGCGCGGTGCTTGACCATCTCCTCGACTTTCTTCTTGCCCATCGCTCGGCGCAGCAGGTCGGCGCCGCCGAGCGTGTAGCCGCCCACCATCTGCATCACCTGCTCCTGGTAGACCATGATGCCGTAGGTCTCTTTCAGGATCGGCTCGACGCGGGGGTCGGGATACTCGACTTCCTCGCGGCCGTGCTTGCGCGCGATGAAGCTGGGGATCAGGTCCATCGGGCCGGGGCGGTACAGCGCCACCAGCGCGATGATGTCCTCGAAGCGGTCCGGTTTCGCATCCTTCAGCATGCGTTGCATGCCGGAGGATTCGAGCTGGAACACGGCGACCGTCTGCGCCTTCTTCAGCAGCTCGTACGGCGCCGGGTCGTCCAGCGGCAACGCGGAGATGTCCAGCGCCGCCTCGCCGGTTTTCGCGCGGCGCGCGTTGATCGCTTTCACCGCCCAGTCGATGATGGTCAGCGTGCGCAGGCCGAGGAAGTCGAACTTCACCAGACCGACCGCCTCGACATCGTCCTTGTCGTACTGGGTGACCACGCCGCCGCCGCCGGCTTCGCAGTACAGCGGGGAGAAATCGGTGAGCGGGGTCGGCGCGATCACCACGCCGCCGGCGTGCTTGCCGGCGTTGCGCGTGAGGTTTTCCAGGCTCAGCGCCAGGTCGATCAGCGCGTGGGCGTCCTCGTCCTGCGCGTAGGCGTCGCAGAATTCGCGCACGACACGATCGGTCTCCTTCTTCGACTTCTCCGACAGCCCCAGCGCATCGGACAGGGTCAGGTCGAGCGGCCGCGGCGGGATCATCTTGGCCAGCTTGTCGACCTGGCCGTAACCCATGCCGAGCACGCGGCCGGAATCGCGCAGCACCGCCTTCGCCGCCATCGAGCCGTAGGTGATGATCTGGCTGACCTTGTCGCGACCGTACTTGCGCGCGACGTAGTCGATCACCTCGTCGCGGCGGTCCATGCAGAAGTCGATGTCGAAGTCGGGCATCGACACGCGTTCGGGGTTGAGGAAGCGCTCGAACAGCAGGTCGAACTGCAGCGGGTCGAGATCGGTGATTTTCAGCGCCCAGGCGACCAGCGAGCCGGCGCCGGAACCGCGGCCCGGGCCCACCGGAATGCCGTGCTGCTTGCCCCAGTTGATGAAGTCCGCGACGATCAAAAAGTAGCCGGGAAAGCCCATCTTGACGATGACGTCCAGCTCGCGCTCGAGCCGCGCGTCGTAGTCGGCGCGCGAATGGCCGGCGGCCAGCGGGGCGAGCGCGAGGCGTTGTTCCAGACCCTGCCGCGAGAGTTCGCGGATGTGGCTGTCGAGGTCGTGGCCCTCGGGCACCGGGAAGTCCGGCAGGTAATAGGTACCGAACTTGAGTTCGAGCGTGCAGCGCCTGGCGAGCTCGACGGTGTTTGCCAGCGCCTCGGGCAGGTCCGCGAACAGCGCGGCCATTTCCTCCGGCGTCTTCAGGTACTGCTGGTCGGTGTATTCCCGCGGACGCTTGGGGTCGGCCAGCACGCGGCCCTGGTTGATGCACACGCGCGCCTCGTGCGCGTCGAAGTCGGCCTGCTTGAGGAAGCGCACGTCGTTGCTGGCCAGCACCGGCAAGTCGAGCGTGGCGGCCAGGCCCAGGGCGGCGTTGTTCCAGAGTTCCTCGCCGTCGCGGCCGCAACGGGTCAGCTCCAGGTACAGCCGATCCGGAAACAGCCGCACCAGCGCGCGCAGTTTCGCCAGCGCGGCGTCGCTGCCCTGGTGCTGCGCGATGCGGGCCACTTCGCTGTCGCGGCCGAGCAGGGCGATCAACCCGCTGCAGGCCTCGCCATGCAACCAGCCGGCGTCGATCAACGCGCGGCCGCCGTGCTGGCCTTCCTGCCAGGCGCGCGACACCAGCCGCGACAGGTTGAGGTAGCCGTCGTGGTCCTGGCACAGCAGCGTCAGCCGCCACGGACGCGGGTCGTCCGGCGCCGAGACCAGCAGGTCGCAGCCGCCGATCGCCTTGATCCCGGCGGCGCTGCAGGCCTTGTAGAACTTCACCAGCGCGAACATGTTGCATTCGTCGGTCAGCGCCACCGCCGGAATGCCATCGCGCACGCAAGCGGCGACCAGCGCCTTGATGCGGATAGTCGAATCGACCAGCGAATACTCGCTGTGCAGGTGGAGGTGGGCGAAGCTGGCGGTCATGCAAATCTGCGCGCGTTATCCGTGCAGGCTACCCGCCACCGCAGGCAGCGGCAAGATTGACTTGCGCGGGGTTTGCGCGAAGCGCGGGCCGGCGCCGACCGGGGGTCATCGCGGCGCGAGCACCGGTGCCGCGATCGGCGGTTCGCGCAGCAACGCGTTGATCTCTTCGACGAGCGTACCGAGCATGTCTTCGCCATATCCGACGTGGACATGGGCCACGGTGCCGTCACGATGCAGCATCACCATCACCGGGATTCCCGTGACGTCATACGGCTTGCCGATGGCGCCGTGACGATCCCAGGTGAGCAGCAGTTCGGGGAGGCTCTTGCCCAGTGCGCGCGCGGCACGCAGGAAGACGCGGCGATCCTCCTTGTAGTTGACCGCCACCACCTGCAGCGACATGCCGCGCTTGGTCGCCAGCGATTGCATCTTCGCCAGCACCGGCATCTCCTTCATGCAGTAGCCGCACCAGGTCGCCCAGAAACTGATCACCACGACCTTGCCGCGCAGCGAGGCCAGGCTCACCGTGTGTCCATCCATCGTTGGCCCCAGTGAATCCGGCGGCACGTCGCCGGGCCGCACGCCCGCGGTGGCGGCGAAGCAGCTCATCAAGGCGACCAGGAGCAGGCTCATCCGTCGCATGGCGTCCCCTTCATATCCATGGACCAGCGGTCACGAGAGGCCAGTGTAAGCGATGGCCGGGTGCGGCAATCGCGGCCGCGATGTTTGCCTCAGAACAAGCTGGCCTGATCCAGCAGCAGGCGCACCGGGGCAAAGCTGCGGCGGTGCAGTGGGCATGGCCCCAGCCGCTGCAGCGAGGAGAGGTGGGCCGGCGTGGGGTAGCCCTTGTGCAGGGCGAAGCCGTAACCGGGGTGGAGCGCGTCCAGTTGCACCATCAGGCGGTCGCGGGTGACCTTGGCCAGGATCGAGGCGGCGCTGATGGCCGGTTCCAGCGCGTCGCCGCCGACGATCGCACGCGCCGGGCAAGGCAGATCCGGCGGAAGCTTGTTGCCGTCGATCAGCGCGTGTTGCGCGGCAGGTGCCAGACCGGCGACGGCGCGGCGCATGCCGGTCATGGTGGCGTGAAAGATGTTCAGCGAGTCGATTTCCTCCGGTTCGACCAGCACGATGCAGTACGCCAGCGCGCGTTCGAGAATCAGCGGGAACAGCGTCTCGCGGCGCGCCTCGCTGAGCTTCTTCGAATCGTCCAGGCCGCGGATCGGCCGGGCCGGATCGAGGATCACCGCCGCCACCGCCAGCGGACCGGCGAGCGGGCCGCGGCCGGCTTCGTCGACCCCGGCGGTCAGCAGGCTGGCGGTCGATCCGTCCTCTTTCGCGTGCGGGCACGGCGGCGGGCGATGGCTGTCGAGCACGAGCTCAGCCATCGGCACGGCCGTGATCGTCGATCAGCTCGGCCACCGCGGTGGCGGCGCGTTCGCCGGCGTGGCCGCCCACGTCCCCGCGCAGTTCCTGATGCAGGTATTCGAAGGCGGCCACGATCGCGCCGCGACGCTCGCTGTCGCCGAACAGGGCCAGCGTGGCGGCGGCCAGTTTTTCGGCGGTGCAGTCGTCCTGCATCAGCTCGGGCACCCACGGCCCCGGGCCCAGCCCGCTGGCACGCGCCAGGATGTTGGGCAGCGAATAGACGTCCGTCTTGATCATGTTCAGGGCGCGCGCGATGCGATAGCTCAGCGGCGCCACGCGGTAACCGACCACCATCGGCCGCTTGGCCAGCATGGCCTCCAGCGTGGCGGTGCCCGAGGCCAGCAGCACCACGTCGGCAGCCAGCATCGCCTCGTGTGCCTGGCCGTCCAGCAGCAGCGGCGCGGGTTCCCCGGCCGGCAGCCGGGCGAGCAGTTCCTGCAAACGCGCGTGGACCCGCGCATTGGCGGCGGGGAGCACGATGCGCAGGCCGGGCACGACCGCGGCAACGCGCTGCGCGGCATCCAGGAAAATCTGGCCCAGCCGGTCCACCTCGGACATCCGGCTGCCCGGCAGTACCGCCAGCACCGGCGACTGCTGCGGCAGGTGCAGCGCCTCGCGTGCGCCGACGCGGTCGGCGACCAGCGCGAAGCGGTCGGCCAGCGGGTGGCCGACGAAGCGCGCGTCGATGCCGTGGCGCGCGTAGATCGCCGGTTCCATCGGGAACAGGCACAGCACTCGATCTGCGCTGCGACCGATCTTCTCCGCGCGATTCTCGCGCCACGCCCACACCGAGGGGCTGACATAGTGCACCGTGCGCACGCCGGCTTCCTTGAGGCGCCGCTCCACGCCGAGGTTGAAGTCCGGGGCGTCGACGCCGATCACCACCGCCGGTCTGGCCTGCCTGAGGCGCGCGACCAGGGAGCGGCGCAGACGCAGCAGACGCGGCAGGTGGCTGATCACCTCGCTGAAACCGAACAGCGACAGCTCGCGGATGTCGTACCAGGA
>CALCWL010000548.1 GCA_937906285.1 uncultured Rhodanobacter sp.
GGGCTTGCGGGCATCGTGATCTCCGGCGATGACCCCGGCGCTGCATGCAGCGCGATCCGGCGGGCCAGCTTACTCTCGTGCGCGCGTCCGGATCAAAGCCAACTGCCGCTAAGATGGCCGGAACATTCCACGGGGATCGCACCATGCCTGTCACCATTGCCGCCTTGCGAGAGACTGCCGCCGGTGAGCGGCGCGTGGCGATCACCCCGGAAATGGCGAAGAAGCTGCGCGGCAAGGGCTTGCGCGTGCTGCTGGAGCACGACGCCGGTCGCGCGGCAGGTTTCCCTGACCAGGCCTATGTCGAGACGGAGTTTGCCGATGCCGCCGGCGTGCTGGCGCAGGCCGACGTGCTGGCCTGCGTGTTGCCGCCGGAGGAAGCGGTGTTCACGAGCCTGCGCGAGGGCAGCGTGGTGGTCGGCCAGTTGCGACCGTACGGCGCCGCCGAACGTATTGCGGCGCTGACCGCGCGCAAGCTGACCGCGTTTTCGCTGGAGCTGCTGCCGCGCACCACCCGCGCGCAGGCGATGGACGTGCTGAGCTCGCAGGCGGCGGTGGCCGGTTATCGCGCCATGCTGATCGCGGCCGAGGCGTCCCCGAAATTCTTCCCGATGCTGACCACCGCGGCCGGCACCATTCGCCCCTCGAAGGTGCTGGTGATCGGCGCCGGCGTGGCCGGCTTGCAGGCGATCGCCACGGCGCGCCGGCTGGGCGCACAGATCGAGGGCTACGACGTGCGCCCGGAAACGCGCGAGCAGGTGGAGTCGCTGGGCGCGAAGTTCCTCGACCTGGGTGTCAGCGCCGCCGGCAGTGGCGGCTATGCACGCGAGCTGTCGGCGGAGGAACGCGCCGCGCAGCAGCAGGCGCTGGCGAATCACCTGAAGTCGTTCGACGTGGTGGTGAGCACCGCGGCGGTGCCGGGTCGGCCGGCACCGAAGATCCTCACCACCGCGATGGTCGAGGGCATGAAGCCAGGCGCGCTGATCGTCGATCTCGCCGCCGAGGGCGGCGGCAACTGCGAGCTGACACGTCCCGGCGAGCGGATCGAGCATGGCGGCGTGACGATCGTCGGGCCGCTGAACCTGCCGGCCGGCGCACCGCTGCACGCCTCGGAGATGTACGCGCGCAACGTGTACAACTTCGTCGAGCTGCTGTTGCACGAGGGTGCGCTGAAACCGGATTTCGACGACGAGCTGGTCGCCAAGAGCTGCCTGGCACACGCCGGAGAGACCCGCTTCCAGGGCTGACGGTCGCGGTCACCCGCGACCCGGCGTGAGTTACCGGGGCGGATACCCGGTGCCGCCGTCGCGGTCGTGTTGCTCGATCCGCTGCTGCCGCTGCTCGGGCGACAGCTGGCGCCATTCGCGTTTCAGCTGTTCGCGCTGCGCCGGGGGCAGGCTCTGGAAGCGCTCGAAGCTGCGGTGCACGCGCTGGCGCTCTGCCGGCGACATTTCGCGGAACCGATGTTCGTTGGCGCGCGCCTGACGGCGCTGCTCCGGCGTCATCTGCTGCCAGTGGATGATGCGCTGGCGGATTTCCTCGCGGCGCTCGGGCGGCAGCGTGGTCCAGTATCGGGTGCGGTGCAGCAGGCGTGCCTGCTTGCGCGGCGACAGCTGATCCCATTCGTCCCTGAGCGGTGCCAGCATCTCGCGCTGGTTCGGTGCCAGGCCGCTCCACGGGGTGCGTGCAGGCGTTTCCGCGCCCACCGGTGGCGGCGTGGACGTTTGCGCAAGCAGCGGCGTGGCCGCGACCCCGAGCAGGGCGGCGAACAACAGCGACAGGAGGGAAGGCAGCGGTTTGTTCATGGGTTCAGCGTGAGGTCGGGTGCCGGTCGTTGGCGGCGAGCCAGGCGTAGAAATCGAGGTTCTGGTACAGGCCCGGGTCGACCTGCTCGGCGTCGGGGGGCAGCTCGTTGTCCACGTCCTGCGCAGCGGCGCCGGCCGCCTGGTTCGTCGGCGGCGCGTGCGGCAGCGGCTGCCACACCATCATCACCGCCAACGCCATGGCCGCCAGCGCGCCGGTGGGGATCAGCCAGCGCACCGCCTGACGTTGCGGCGCGGCCGACGGCTGCAGCGCCTCGCGACGGGCGGCGCGCAGCTGTGCGGCCGTGTTCGCGTCAAGATGTTGCGCAGCTTTGCGCCACAGCTCGCGCGTGCGCTGTTCGGTGGGTTCGTGCTGGCGCTCGTGTTCGGGCGAGTTCATCGCCAATCCTCCAGTTGGTCGCGCAGCTGATGCATGGCGCGCGACAGATGGGTTTTCACGCTGCCCTCGCCGCAACCCATGGCGCGCGCGGTTTCCGCCACGTCCAGCCCTTCCAGCATGCGCAGGATGAAGGCCTCGCGCTGGCGCCTGGGCAACTGCCGCACCGCGGCGGCCATGTCCGCGTAGGACTGGGCGTCATGCAGCCTGCCCAGCGGATCCTTGCCGGGGTCGGCCGGCTCCCACACCGGCAACTCGTCGCCGTCGTCGTCATGCCCGCCGCCGAGCCAGCCGACCACGATCGAGCGCACCTTGCGCCGGCGCTGCAGGTCCACGACGCGCCGGCGCAGGATGCCCCAGAACAGCGGCGCCCATTCCGCGGCCGGCTTGTCGCGATAGTGCCGCACCAGGCGCAGCATCGCGTCCTGCACGGCGTCCATGGCGTCCTCGCGATGGCGCAACTGCAGCTCGGCCATGCGGAACGCGCGGCGCTCCACGTCGGCCAGGAACGCATCCAGCGTGGCCGGTACGGCGCGCGCACCTTCCAGCTCGCCCGCGGCGAGCAGGTCGGCCTCAAGCATGCCGGCGGCGGCACTCATGGCCGACGCTCCGCTGCCATCGGTGGTGTCATCGACGGGCTCCATCGGTGGTTCCTGCCTGTTCAACGCGGCAGGCCTGTCGGGGTTGACCGCCTGCGCGAGCCATGCCGCATCGCCCGCCGATCGACTGGCCGACCTCGACGCGCGCCGGGCTTCCCGTATGATGCAGGTTCGGATGCATCCTGGCGGGCGGCTCTCACGGGGGATGGGCTCATGATCGACGGTTTCCTGGCGCTGTACATCTTCATGCTGGCCGCCTTTACCGGCTATGAAATCATCGCGCGGGTGCCGGTGATCCTGCATACGCCGCTGATGTCCGGCTCCAACTTCGTGCACGGCATTGTGCTGGTCGGGGCGATGATCGCGCTAGGCCACGCGAATACGCCGTTCGAGATCGCGATCGGCTTCGTCGGCGTGCTGCTGGGCGCCGGCAACGCCGCCGGCGGCTACGTGGTGACCGAGCGCATGCTGGAGATGTTCAAGTCCAGCAAACCCGGTGCCGGCAAGGAGGCCAAGTG
>CALCWL010000549.1 GCA_937906285.1 uncultured Rhodanobacter sp.
TTCCACGTCGCCGAGGCGGTGGTGCGCCTGCGCACGCGCAAGCTGCCCGACCCCGCGGTGATCGGCAATGCCGGCAGCTTCTTCAAGAATCCGATCGTCGGGGCGGCCACCGCCGAGGCGCTCCAGCGCGAGCACGCCGGGCTGCCCGCGTGGCCGCAGGGCGACGACCGATGCAAGATTTCCGCCGGCTGGATGATCGAAGCGGCCGGCTTCAAGGGCGTGCGCGAGGGCGATGCCGGCATCTCCAATCGCCACGCATTGGTGCTGGTCAACCACGGCCACGCCACCGGCCCGCAGCTGTGGGCACTGGCACAACAGGTGATGGACGGCGTGCACGCGAAGTTCGGTGTGCGCCTGGAGCCGGAGCCGGTGGTGATCGGCGCGGGCTGAGTTCGCGCCGCGCATTTGTGCTTCGCGCGGCGAACGCACAGACTTAAAGCCGTTACACCCTGTGGGGAGACCCTGATGGCATCTGCTCCGGTCGCGCCTTCGTGGCACGTTGCGCGCTGGTTCAACAGCGCACCGCTGATCCTTGCCGACCTGCGCGGCAAGGTAGTCGTGGCCCACGCATTCCAGATGCTGTGCCCCGGCTGCGCCATGCACGCGCTGCCGCAGATGCAACGCGTGCAGCAGATGTTCCCGCCCGAGCGTCTGGCGGTGATCGGCCTGCACACGGTGTTCGAGCATCACCAGGTACAGGGACCGCTGGCGCTGGAAACGTTCCTGCACGAATACCGCTACAGCTTCCCGGTCGGCGTCGACGAACACGTCGAAGACGATCCGCTCCCCCGCACCATGCGCGCCTACGCCATGCAGGGCACGCCCACGCTGCTGCTGATCGATGCGCAAGGACGGCTGCGCGAGCAGCATTTCGGTGTGCTGGATGATCTTGCCCTGGGTGCGGCGCTGGGCGGGTTGCTGGCTGAGGCGGACCGCGGGGGCGCTGCAAGGTGATCGCATGTCGCATCGGAGCAGACGGCGGGCACAGCCCGCCGCTTCCTGCGGCTGAATGACAGACGTCTATTCGCCGCGCGCCTTGCGCTTTTTTCCCGGTTTCGGCAAAGGCAGCACGGCCGACGTGGCCACCAGCAACTGCCTCAATGCTTCCGGATCGTCCAGCAGCTCGTCGGCGATCGGATACATCTTGGTGCCGGGATACGGCTGGCCCTGCGGCAGCCTGGGAGCCAGCGTCTGCGACGCCGAGGTGGGTTTGATGAAGAGGCGGTTGTCACAGGCAAAAGCCGTGACCTTCCCGGCGTGGTAGAGCGCGTATTCGCCAAACATTCGCTTGTATGTGAGCGCCTCGCCGAGATCGGCCTGTTCAAGCACGTAATCCACGAAACGCTTGTCGGTTGCCATGATTTTCCCTCCGGGGACTGTCCCGGATTATCGCGTGATGCGTCGTGCCCGCGCCCGGGCCTCTGCGATGGGCACGGCCATCCCGGCCATGTGCAGCAACACCCCGGCCAGGCTTTTCAGGTCCTGCGCATTGTGCGCGGCGACGCGGCGCAGATTGCGGGCGGAGCCGCCGCGCAGGTAGGTAAGCCATGCGGCGGGGGCTTCCGCGCCGGGCAGGTCGTCTTCGCGCACCACGCCGAGAAGCTGGCGCTCGGCGGTGGCGAGGCGGCAGTTCGGCCACTGGTGTTTCCAGTGGCGGCGCACGGGATGCAAGAGATCCAGGTGGTCGCGGCCGGCCAGCGGGTTGGACAGGCGGGCGAGGCGGTAGCGGGTGGCCAGCAGCGGGGCGTCGTAGCATTTGCCGTTGTAGCTGACGAGCACGGTGTCCTCGTCCAGCCATCCGGCGAAGGTGCGCAGCATGGCGGTCTCCGCCGCCATGGTGGTGATGGTGAGCT
>CALCWL010000550.1 GCA_937906285.1 uncultured Rhodanobacter sp.
GCTACAACGACCTGGGCAACATCCACGCCAAGAACATCTTCAACAGCGACCCGGTGATCGCCGACAACAAGTCGCAGCTGCACGGCTGGACGGTGGGCGCCAACGCCCGGCTGGACATGACCCCGAACTGGTACCTCAGCGGTCGCGCGGGCCTGTACAGCTGGACCGGTCACGGCATGAACAACGACGTGAACCCGATCCGCAAGAGCCTGGACGACAACAGCTGGTACGCCGGCGCAGGCATCGGCTACAACATCACCCCGCAGCTCAGCGTGGGCGTGAACTACGACTACTTCGACGCCAGCAAGGACCACGTGAACCTCAGCACGGACATGGTCTCGGCCAGCGCCGAATACCGCTTCTGATCCGCAGAGGTTGATTCCGACATCGCGTCGGGATGTTCACCTACAAGAAGAGGGCGCCTGAGGGCGCTCTCTTTCTTTATGCGAACTGCGCCACATATAAAATACGTGGTTGGCGCCTTGCGTCCCGACGCGCAGGACTGCGACAGGAAAGATCGGGAAACACCACAACAGGGGACTTCAAATGAAAAACTCACTCTTGACGCTGGCCGCTCTGGCCGGTGCGACGTTGGCCACGGCCAGCGTGCAGGCAAAGGATCTCACCGGCGGTTTCGTCAACCTCGGCGCCGGTCGCGTGAGCTACCACGCCACGTTCGACAACTACGACCTCGGCAGCGAACACGGCACGGCCGTCATTCTCAATGCCGGCTACCGCACCCAGTTCATCGGCTTCGAGGCGGGCTACACCGACCTCGGCAGCATCAGCAGCCGCGATGGCACCACCTACGCCAAACTCTCGGGTGACGGCTGGACCGCAGGCATCAACGGTCACTTCAACCCGACCGACGCCTGGTACATCTCCGCGCGCGGCGGCGCCTTCGTGTGGAAGCTGCACGGCACGGCGCAGTCCAGCGATCCGGCCAACTCGTTCAACGAGAAGGCCAGCAGGCAGTCGCTGGGCTGGTATGCCGGCGTCGGCACCGGCTACGACATCAACAAGAGCTGGAGCATCGGCGCCAACTTCGATTACTACAGCATCTCCAAGCAGGGCCTGGACATCGGCAACCGCATCTACACGGTGAGCGCCGAGTACCGCTTCTGAACTCCATCGCGTGACGCAAAAAGGGCGCCGCAAGGCGCCCTTTTCTTCTCTGCCGATTCCCTGTTCCCTATTCCCTATTCCCCGCCTGAAAGGCAATCAGCCGTTCCACTGCCCCAGCGCCGCCAGGCCATTGTCCCTGGCGCGGGCGTGAACGATCTTCTGCGCGTCGGCGACGTTGCCCTTCAGGTCCTTCGACCACAACTGCAGCGCGGCCTGCTGCATCGCGCGGCCGTAGGAGAACGACAGCGGCCACGGGTGCGGGCCGATCTGGTTCATCGCGTTGAGGTGTGCAGTGGACTGCTGGTCGCTCTGGCCACCGGAAAGGAACACGATGCCCGGCAGCGCGGCCGGCACGGTGGACT
>CALCWL010000551.1 GCA_937906285.1 uncultured Rhodanobacter sp.
GGGATGCGGCGTCGAACGTTGCCAGACTGCATTTCCTTAGACGGTCTTGTTGAGTCGATGGTGCCGGCTCGGACCAGGGTATAAGCCGCGCCCGGAGACCTCATTCGTTCAGCGGTGTCGTCGGTGTTCGGGGATCGGCCGAAGCACGTTGGGACGTCCAGAATGTTAGTCAGGTTCTCTCCGGGTGGGTCTGACCCGTTGTTGCCGCGTGGCGCTGACGGTGAATCGAAAGCAAGGGTTCCTCAGGCGAGCTGGGCGGGGCGGTGCATCGGATGGCGCTGGCAGGCGCAGGGGTCGTAGTCCACCTCGTGGGCCAGCATCACCCACAGCTGGCGCGCATGCTTGTTGGCGATGGCGACCAGCACCTTGCCGAACGACAGCCGTGCCGCCAGGGATCGAATCCAGCGTTGTTCGGGCGTGGCCTTTTCCGTGGCGACCGCCTTGGCCCGTTGCAGGCTGCTGCGCGCGCCCTGGATCAGCAGCGTGCGCAGGTAGCCATCGCCGCGACAGCTGATCGCGCCCAGCCGCGTGTGGCCGCCGCTGGAGTGCTGGGTCGGCACCATGCCGAGCCAGGCCGCCAGTTGCCGACCGTTGCGGAACTCCTGCGCCTTGCCGAGGCTGGCGATCAGGGCGTCCGCCGTGAGTGCGCCGACGCCGACGATCGCGCGCAGCCGCACGCACCGCTCGTCATCGCGCGCATGGGCTTCGATGCGTGCATCGCACGCGTCGAAGGCCGTGCGGACCTGCGTCCAGTGGGCGTCGACGCTGCGAACCAGTTCCCTGAACTCCGCCGGCAGCGCGGTGTGTGCATCCAGATCGGCCAGCACCCGACGCAGGGCCTTGTCGCTCTTGCCCATCACGATCCCGAACTCGGCCAGCAGGCCGCGCAGGCGGTTGCCGATCGCCAGACTCTCCGCCTTGTAACCTTCGCGCACCCGGTGCCAGGACAGTCGGGCCTGCTGATCGATGGTCTTGATCGGCACGAAGCGCATGTTGCCCTGGCGGGCGGCCGTGGCGATCGCCTCGGCGTCGTTGCGGTCGTTCTTGCTGCGCTGGCTCTTGCGATACGGCTTGACCAGCTGGGCGGCCATCAGCCGCGGCTGCAGGCCGTACTCCACACAGCGCCGCGCCCAGTGGTGCGCCCCGCTGCACGCCTCCATCGCCACCACGGTTCCCGCCGGTCGCTGCGACAGCCACACGGCAAAGGCCTCACGCTTGAACTCTCGCCGTTCCAGCACGTGCCCGGCGCCATCCATCGCGCACACCGAAAACACGTTCTTCGCCAAGTCCACACCCAG
>CALCWL010000552.1 GCA_937906285.1 uncultured Rhodanobacter sp.
CGTGGCCAGCCCCATCCTGCTGTGGCTGGGCGTGTCGAAGAAGGACCTGATGCCCGTCACCCGCGACAACCCGGAGCTGGCGCGCCGTCCCTGATCGATCACGCGTGGCACCAGTCAGGCGAAAGGCCCGGCCATGCCGGGCCTTTCGATTTTCCGGCACACCTGCCGTTGGCGGAGCCCGCGGCCTCGCGGCAAATCCGGGCTACATCTTTCCCGCGGCGGGCCGATAACTCGTTGTCGAACCGCGCGCTGGAACCTGCATGCTTGTCCTGGTCGGAACCCTGGTTGTGCTCGTCAGCGTCGTGGGCGGCTACCTGCTGTCCCACGGGCAGCTGCTGGCGTTGTGGCAGCCCTACGAACTGCTGATCATCGGCGGCGGCGCTGCGGGGGCCTACCTGACCGCCAATCCGACCAAGATCGTCAAGGCCACCTTCCGCGACATCATGGGGCTGCTGAAAGGCCCGAAGTACCGGACACAGGATTATCTCGACCTGCTTTCGCTGCTCTACGACATCTTCAGCCTGATGCGCAAGAACGGCCTGCTCAGCCTCGAATCGCACATCGAGGAGCCGGCCACCAGCAGCGTGTTCTCGGCCTATCCGCGCCTGCTCGCCGAGCACCACCTGATCGAGTTCATCACCGACTGCCTGCGCCTGATCGTGGGCGGCAGCATGAACCCGCACGAGCTGGAACAGCTGCTGGAGATGGAGCTGGAAGTTCACCACCAGGAAGCCGAGGCGCCGGCGATGGCCCTGATGAAATCCGCCGACGCGCTGCCCGGTTTCGGCATCGTGGCGGCGGTGCTCGGCATCGTCACCACGATGTCGCAGCTGAGCGGAGATACCTCGCGCATCGGCCAGCACATCGCCGGCGCGCTGGTCGGCACCTTTCTCGGCATCCTGCTGTGCTATGGCTTCGCCGGGCCGCTGGCCTCGGCGATGGAGAACCGCGCGCAGGAGGACGGCAAGGCGTTTGAATGCGTGAAAGTCGCGCTGATGGCCAACCTGCGCGGCTACAACCCGATGGTGTCGGTGGAGTTCGCGCGCAAATCGCTGGTCGCGCAGGTGCGGCCCAGCTTCATGGAGCTGGAGGGCCATCTCAAGGGCGCGCGCGCCGGAGCCGGGGCGTGAGCGAGGAGTTCGACCAGCCGATCATCATCCGTCGCGTGCAGCGCCGGAAGCACGGCCATCACGGCGGTGCGTGGAAGGTGGCCTATGCGGATTTCGTCACCGCGATGATGGCGTTCTTCCTGGTGATGTGGCTGATCGGCGTGGGCACCCGCGAGCAGAAGGCCGCGATCTCCGAGTACTTCAAGAACCCGAGCATGGCTCCCGGCACCGCCACGATCGCGCCGCCGGGCCAGGCCGGCCCGGGCGGGGCCAGCGACAGCATGATCAAGCTTGGCGGGACGATGGACCTGCCGCGCGGCCCGGGCGCGGAAAAGCGCGGCGTACCGCAGGTCAAGCACAACGTCGAGGACGCGATCAAGCTGGCGCGACAGGCGGACAAGGCGCGACTGCAGGAACTGATGAAGCAGCTGAACGCTTCGATCCAGAGCAGCCAGGCGCTGGCGCCGTTCAAGGACCAGTTGCTGCTGGACATCACCTCCGAAGGCCTGCGCATCCAGATCGTCGACAAGCTCAACCGGCCGATGTTCGACACCGGCAGCGCGCGGCTCAAGCCGTACACGGTGCAGATCCTGCACGAACTGGGCCGCTCGATCGACGACGTGCCGAACCAGATCAGCATCTCGGGCCACACCGATGACGCGCCATACAACAGCGGGCACGACTACAGCAACTGGGAGTTGTCGGCCGATCGCGGCAACGCCGCCCGTCGCGCGCTGATCGCCGGCGGGCTGGAGGCGGACAAGATCTCGCGCGTGGTGGGCCTGGCCGCATCCGTGCCGTTCGACAAGCAGAACCCCGCCGATCCGGTCAATCGCCGCATCAGCATCATCGTGATGACCGACCAGGCCGCGAAGGCGGCGCGCTCGATGGAGGTGGCCGACGGCGGCGCGACGCAGCCTTCGCCGATGCCGGCGCCAACCCCGGCGGCACCGGCCGCTCCGCTCGCCGCCACGACGCCCGCGCCGAAGCGCCTGCCGGTGCCGCCGGCGATCGTCCACCCCGACAGCGCGGCGGCGCTGGGGGCGGGCGCGACTCAGCTCTCGGCCAACCCCGCGTCGCGCTGATCGCGGCGCGGCGCCGCTGCGTCGTCGCGCTCCGCGTCGAGTTGCGCGAGGCGCTCGGGCGTGCCCACGTCCGTCCACACGCCGTGGTGACGGGTGCCACTGACGGCTTGCCGATCCATCGCGCCCAGCAGCAACTGGCGCAGCTTGAAGGTGGGCGCAGCGCCTTCGTCGGCGACCGTGCCGGCAAGTTCCCGCCAGCCATCCAGCAGCTCCCGGCGGAACACGCCGATGCCGCTGAAGGTGAGCCGCGGTTCGCCGTTCGGCTGCACCAGACCTTGCTCATCCAGCGCGAAATCGCCCTCGGGATGATGGGGAGGATTGTCGACCAGCAGCAGGTGTGCCAGTCCCGCCGGCTCGGTGGGCAACGCGGCGAGATCGGCATCGCACCAGACGTCGCCGCTGATGGCGAGGAACGGCTCGTTGCCGAGCAGCGGCAGCGCGTTCAGCATGCCGCCGCCGGTTTCCAGCGGCACGGGGCCTTCGTAGGCGTAGCGGATGCGCAGGCCCCAGCGCGAGCCATCGCCCAGCGTCGCCGGAAACTGCTCGGCCAGGTGCGAGGTGTTGATCACCACGTAATGCACGCCGCCGGCGGCGAGGCGTTCGAGGTGCCAGACGATCAACGGCTTGCCGCCGACGCACAGCAGCGGCTTGGGCGTGCGGTCGGTCAGCGGGCGCATGCGTTCGCCGCGGCCGGCGGCAAAAATCAGCGCGTGCCTCATGCGGCCACCCGGGTCAGATCGCGGCCCTGCGCATGGCGCTCCAGCAGGCCGGCGAAATCAGTCAATTCGGGATAGCGGCGCGCCACCTCGATCACGTAGCGGTACACCTGCGGCACGTCCTTGAGATAGCCGGGTTTGCCGTCGCGATACCACAGCCGGTAGAACTGGCCCAGCACGCGCACGTGGCGATGCAGGCCGGTGAGATCGAACCAGCGCAGGAAACGCGCGGCGTCCACTGCCGCGTCGATCACGCCCGCGCGCAGCAGCCGCTGCCGGTACGACTCCACCCACGCTTCCACGCGCCCGCCCGGCCAGGCGATGTAGGCATCGCGCAGCAGCGAGGCGAGGTCATAGGTGACCGGGCCGTGCAGCGCGCCCTGGAAATCGACGATGCCCGGGTTGTTCGCC
>CALCWL010000553.1 GCA_937906285.1 uncultured Rhodanobacter sp.
CCGCCGGGGTCTGCATGGCGTCGGCCTGGCTCTCGCTGACGAAGCGCAGGCGGATCGTCTCGCCCAGCGCCTGGCTGATGCGGTCCTCCATCTGGCTGACCATGGGCTCCACCGCCATGCCCATGTGTGCCGGCTGCAACGCCAGCACCAGGGTCTGGCCGTCGCGCTCGCGCAGCACTGCGTTCTGCGCCACCACGCTGAACGGCCCGCGCAATTCGGCCCGTTCAATGAGCGCCTCCCAGTCCGGTCGGCCACTCGCGTCGCGGGCGATCGCTGCTGGCGCCGGGGCCTCCGCAGCGGGCACGCGCGGTGCCGGCGCGGGTGGCGCGGGGGCGCGGATACTCGCCGATGGTGGCGAGGGTGCGCGCGCGGACACCTGGCCCGACGCCGCGCGTGGCGTCGCACGCGCGGCCGGTGGTTCGTCACCGGGGCGGAACGCCAGCATGCGCAGCAAGGCCATCTCGAAACCGGTGCGGGCGTCGGGCGCCAGCATGAGGTCGCGCCGGCCCGTCACCGCAATCTGGTAGTACAGCTGCACGTCTTCCGGCGTGATGCGCGTCGCGAGGTCGGCCAGCGCGCCGTCGGCGTCATCCGCTTCCGGGCGGTAGCCGGGAATCAACTGGATCAGCTGCAGGCGGTGCAGCAGGCCGGCGATGTCGTCGAGCACGCCGCCGAAGTCGGGCGAATAGGAGGCGATCTGCGTGCATTCGACCATCAGCCGTTCACCATCGCCCGCAGCCAGCGCATCGAGCACGCCCAGCACCTGCCCGCGCGCCACGCTGCCCAGCATGGTGCGAACGTCGTCGGCATGCAGCGCGCCGCCGCCATAGGCGATGGCCTGATCGAGCAGCGATAGGCCATCGCGCAGCGAACCGTCGGCGGCGCGCGCCAGCTCGCCGATCGCGCTGTCCTCGTAGCTGATGTTCTCGGCGCCCAGGATGTGCCGCATCTGGCCGGAGATCTGTTCCGGCAGCAAGCGCTTGAGGTTGAACTTCAGGCAGCGCGACAACACCGTCACCGGCAGCTTCTGCGGATCGGTGGTGGCGAGCAGGAACTTCACGTGCGGCGGCGGTTCCTCCAGCGTCTTCAGGAGGGCGTTGAACGCGCTCTTGGAGAGCATGTGCACCTCGTCGACCAGGTACACCTTGAAGCGGCCGCGCGATGGTGCGTACTGCGCGTTCTCGATTACCTCGCGCACGTCGTCGACACCGGTGTTGCTGGCCGCGTCGATCTCTAGCAGGTCGACGAAGCGACCTTCGTCCACCGCCGTGCACACCGAGCACTCGCCGCACGGATCGGCCGACTGCCCACGCTCGCAGTTCAGCGACTTGGCGAAGATGCGCGCGATGGTGGTCTTGCCGACGCCACGCGTGCCGGTGAACAGGTAGGCGTGGTGCATGCGCCCGGTATCGAGCGCGTTGGTGAGTGCGCGCACCACGTGTTCCTGCCCCACCAGCTCGGAGAACTTGCGCGGGCGCCACTTGCGGGCGAGTACCTGATAGGACATGACTGCCAACGTGGGGACAAAGCTCGATTGTGCCAAGTCGGCGCACGCAAGTCAGCAAACGTCCGGCCCGAAATGGTGGCGGCCCCGCCAGCCACACCCCGGCACCCGAGTCATTCGCTACCGTTGCTTCCTTCCGGACCTGGCGGAGTTTGCGAACTATCGTCGCGGGGGGACCGACGGGGCCACCATGGACGTCAAGCGATTACGCTTGTTGCTGTGTTGTTGCTGTTGCTGTTGCGCCAGCTTCATGCCGTCGCAGTTTGTTCAGAAACTGGCGGAGAGGGCGGGATTCGAACCCGCGATACGGGGATAAGCCGTATACACACTTTCCAGGCGTGCTCCTTCAACCACTCGGACACCTCTCCACTTTTCGAAGCAACCCGGCAAGGACGCCCGGATCTTCCTTGCGGGGCATCCCGCCCGACAAAGAAGCGGAAGGATAGCCGCAGGCCCGGATGCAGGCAAGCAAATCGAACTGGAATCAGCCGGCGTCGACGCGCGGCGCAGCCGGCGCCTGCAACGCGACGCGTTGCCCCGGCGTGGCGATGCGGAAACCTCGTGCCGTCAGCGCATCGCCATCGGCCGCGCTGCCGTAATGATAGAGAAGCAGTTGCCGCTGCAGTGCCTCGGGGTATTCCCGCGCGATGTCGTCGACGCCGGTGTGCGACGGGTTGCCGACCAGACTGCAATCGTGGGCGACCAGCGCCGCGCCGCCGGCGTGCCGCGCCAGTACTTCCGGGATCGGCCGGGTATCGCCGGTGTAGACGAAACTGCCATCCAGCGCCAGGCCGTACGAGGTGCCCGGCACGTGATGACGGGTGGCGAACACGTCGAACCAGCAGTCATCCAGCCAGAAGCCGCGGCTGCACGGCACCAGCTGGAACGCTTCCCAGAAGTTGGCTCCGCCTTCGGCCAGCGCGCCGGGATAGTCGGCCACCCGCGTCTGCAGCCATGGCACCAGCGCGGCGTGGCTGAACAGGCGCATCCGCCCACGCCGCGCGGGATCGAACCAGAGCCGGATGAACAACTGTTCCAGCTCCGCAACATGGTCCATGTGGGTGTGCGTGATGAACACTGCGTCCGGCAGCGCGCCGTAGCTTGCCGTGTAGCGGTCGAGCGTGCCCGGTCCGCAGTCGATCAGCAGCACGGGCTTGCCCGCGCGCTCGAGGACGGCGGCAGAGGCGCCCAGATCCGTCGCATGCGCCGCGCCCACGCCGAGAAAGTGCAGATGCCAGTTCATGCCGTCAGCGCGTGCTCGTGACCATGCAGCAGAGGCTGCCAGATTTCATGCTCGAACGCCTGCTCGCCGGCCGCAGCGGCACCGAGCTTGAGCAACGACCTGCGCAGACGCCGCAGATTCGCCAGGCGCCAGCCCGCGGCGGGCGCACGTTGGCGACCGCGGTCGAAGTCGATCAGATGCAGGCCGGCAGGCGAGACCAGGACGTTGTGCGCGTTCAGGTCGGCATGCCAGATGCCGGCCCGATGGAAACGCCCGACGACCCCGCCGACCTCCGCCGCAAGTTCGACGTCGAGGTCACCGCCGGCCAGGCAGTCGGCGAGCGTCCGCGCGCCGGCGATGCGATGCGTGATGAGGTCGGCCCGATACAGCAGACCTTGGCGGCGGTAGCGCGCAGCCACCGCGCGTGGCCCGGGCAAACCCAGCCGCGCGATCTCGACCAGCAGCCGGAACTCCCTGAAGGGCCGGCTGCGCTGCGCCCCCAGCCACAGATAGCGATCGCCCAGCAACGCCTGTACCAGACCGCCGCGACGATAGTGACGCAGTACGCACTCGCCGAGCGGGCTGGCGATGATCGCCACGCCGCCCCGCCCGCCAGCCTGCGTGCGCAAGGCACCACGTTCGCGCCAGTATTCCGGCGCAAACCAGTCATTGTCGACTTGTGACGACACGGCGACGTCACACAGAATCGCGCCGCGGGCGTCTTGCTGGATGCGTTCGGGCATCATGATGCCTTGTGACCGGACGCCGATTCTAACCCACGAGCCTGGCCAGTCTTCCGCCGGCACGGCCAACGACCCTTGCGATGAATGCACCTTCCTCGATCTGCCTGCTGCGCACCTCCGCCATCGGCGACGTCACCCACGTGGTGCCGCTGGTGCGCACCCTGCAACAGGCGTGGCCGCAGACCGCGCTGACATGGATCGTCGGCAAGCTCGAACGCAAGCTGGTGGGTGACCTGCCCGGCGTGGAGTTCGTCACCTTCGACAAGGCCGCTGGCTGGGCCGGTTTGCGCGCGGTGCGCGCAGCCCTGCAGGGGCAGCGCTTCGACGCCCTGCTGCAGATGCAGGTGGCGATGCGTTCGAACCTGCTGAGCCTGGCCGTGAAAGCGGATCGTCGCATCGGCTACGACCGCGCCCGCGCGAAAGACCTGCACGGCCTCGTGGTCAACGAACGCATCCCCGCGCGCAGCGGCGAACACGTGCTCGACGCGATCGGCAGCTTCTGCGAGCCACTGGGCCTGAAGCAGACGCGGGTGCGCTGGGACATCCCGATCCCCGACGAGGCGCATGCCTGGGCCGCCGCGCAACTGCCGGGGGACACACCCACCCTGCTGGTCAGCCCCGCCTCAAGCCACGTCCTGCGCAACTGGCGGCCCGAGCGCTACGCTGCGGTGATGGACCACGCCGCTGCCCGCGGCTGGCGAGTGGTGCTGATCGGTGGACCGTCCGCATCGGAACGGGCCGTGGCCGACGCCGTGCTGGCCGCCTGCCGACGCACGCCGTTCGACCTCACCGGCAAGGACACGCTGAAGAAACTGATGGCCATGTTCGTGCGCGCGCAATTGCTGCTTGGCCCCGACTCGGGCCCGATGCACATGGCCAACAGCGTGGGCATGCGCGTGATCGGCCTGCATGCCGCCAGCAACCCGGACCGCTCTGGCCCCTACTCCGACCGCCGCTGGTGCGTGAACAGATACGACGAGGCTTCGCGCAAGTACCTGGGTCGGCCGGCGACGGAGATCCCGTGGGGCAGCAAGATCGAACGGCCCGGCGTGATGGACCTGGTCGACGTGGATGCGGTGATCGACCGTTACGAGGCGGCCGCGCGCGACCTGGACCTCACCTGATCTTCAGGGCACCGGCGCGTCAGCCCTTGCCGCTGCGCACGCGCAAGCCCGGTCGCTGGCGTGCCAGCTTGCGCAGCAGGTCGGCGAAGGCATGCAGGTCGTCATGCCAGGGCGAGGCATCGCGCCAGTACAGCGCGATTTCGCGGCCACCGGCCGCCCCCTTGAGCCGCGCCAGCACGATCCCAGGCATCGAGGCGAGTCGCTCGTGCGCCAGCGCCGGTACCAGGGCATAACCTCCGCGCAGGCTGACCAGCGCGGCGAGGCTTTCCAGGCTGACGTCCTGCACGTGGCCGCGCTCACTCCCATCGAGCCCGTCCGCATGGCTTTCCGCCATCAGGATCGCCTCTCCCTGGTCCAGTTGCTCCGGCGCGATGGATGCTCGGCTGGCAAGCGGATGGTCGGCGCGCAGCATCAGCTCCCACGGCTCGAAGAACAGCGCCCGCGAAGCGATCCCGCTGACGGTCGATGTCGAAGGGGCGAGCACTGCGTCCAGTTCGCCCTCGTGCAACCTGCGCAACAAACCGCGCGGCTTGCCCTCGGAAATGCCCAGCCGGGCGCCGGGGAAATGCTGTGGAAACGGCGCGATGAGGTGCGGCAACAGATAAGGCCCCAACGACGCCGGCAAGCCCAGCCGCAGCGCGCCGCCGAACGCCGCCTCGCCGGCACGGGCGACCTGCTGCAGGTGTTCGGCCGCCACCAGCACCGCATCGATCTGCTGCAGCAGGCGCTGGCCGCCGGCAGTCGCCACCACCCGTCGCCCGCCACGCTCGAACAGCGGCGCGCCGAGCGCCTGCTCCACCTTCTGCACCTGGTGCGACAAGCCGGACGGACTGATGTGCATCGCCCGCGCGGCGCTGTTGAAACTGCCGTGCCGATGCACCGCCTGCACCAGCGCGAGGTCGCGCAGCGAGACGGCGGCGAGATGGGTCGAAATCATCGAACGCTGCATGTCGTCAAAGGCGTTTGTCTGTGATGGTCAAGGCGGGCATCCTGTAGGCACCGCGTGATTCCCCACCCGGGCGCCGGGTGCAGTCTAACCGGCGCAGCAGCCCGTCACGCGCCGACACGCCCGGGTTCCTCGACGCCGACATGCAGCGTTTGAGCGATAATTCCCCTTTTGGCGGGGCCGGCCGCGCCGTTTCCGCATGCTTGCCAGTCGTCCCAGCCGCAGGATTCAGCCAGGAGCAGCACCATGAAAGACACGTTCGCCACCCGTGACACTCTCGAAGTCAACGGCAGGAAATACGCCTATGCCAGCCTCGCCAAGCTTGGCGAGCGCTTCGACCTGAAGCGGCTGCCCTACTCGATGAAGATCCTGCTGGAGAACCTGCTGCGCCACGAGGATGGCGTGGATGTGACTTCCCGCGAGATCGAGGCGGTGGCCACCTGGGACGCCAGCAAGGAACCGGATACCGAGATCGCCTTCATGCCCGCGCGCGTGCTGCTGCAGGATTTCACCGGCGTACCGTGCGTGGTCGACCTGGCTGCCATGCGCGACGCGATGAAGGCGCTGGGCGGCGATCCCACCCTGATCAATCCGCTGTCGCCGGCCGAGCTGGTGATCGACCACTCGGTGCAGGTGGACGTCTTCGGCAGCGAGGACGCGCTGGAGAAGAACGTCGCGATCGAGTTCGACCGCAACCAGGCGCGCTACAGCTTCCTGCGCTGGGGCCAGAAGGCGCTGAGCAACTTCAAGGTGGTGCCGCCGCGCACCGGCATCGTCCACCAGGTGAACCTGGAATATCTGGCGCGGGTGGTGATGCACACCGAGATCGACGGCCAGGCCTGGGCCTACCCCGATACCCTGTTCGGCACCGACTCGCACACCACCATGGTCAACGGCCTGGGCGTGCTGGGTTGGGGCGTGGGTGGCATCGAGGCGGAGGCGGCCATGCTCGGTCAGCCTTCTTCCATGCTGATTCCGCAGGTGGTCGGCTTCAAGCTGTCCGGCCGCCTGCCCGAGGGCGCCACCGCCACCGACCTGGTGCTGACCGTGACGCAGATGCTGCGCAAGCAGGGCGTGGTCGGCAAGTTCGTGGAGTTCTTCGGTCCGGGCTTGCAGCACCTGGCCCTGGCCGACCGCGCCACCATCGGCAACATGGCGCCGGAATACGGCGCCACCTGCGGCATCTTCCCGGTCGACCAGGAGTCGCTGAACTACCTGCGCCTGTCCGGCCGCAGCGACGAACAGATCCAGCTGGTGGAGGCGTACGCCAAGGCCCAGGGCCTGTGGCATGACGCCAACAGCCCGGAGCCTGCGTTCTCCGCCGTGCTCGAACTCGATCTCGCCGACGTGAAGCCCTCGATGGCCGGCCCCAAGCGCCCGCAGGATCGCGTGCTGCTGACCGACGTGCAGAAGAACTTCCACGAAGTGGTGGGCCCGCTGACCGCCAATCGTCGCCGCGGCAATGGCGACGTCGACCGTTTCTCCAATGAGGGCGGCGCCAGCGCGATCGGCAATCCGTCCAACGCGATCGGCGAGACCGGCGTGCTGGTGGAGCGCAATGGCCAGAGCTTCCGTATCGGCGACGGTTCGGTGGTGATCGCCGCGATCACCTCGTGCACGAATACCTCCAACCCGGCGGTGATGCTGGCCGCCGGCCTGGTGGCCAAGAAGGCGGCTGCCCGTGGCCTGAAGGCGAAGCCGTGGGTGAAGACCTCGCTGGCCCCCGGCTCCAAGGTGGTGACCGATTACCTGGAGCAGACCGGCCTGCTGTCCGAACTCGAAAAGACCGGCTTCTACCTGGTCGGCTACGGCTGCACCACCTGCATCGGCAACTCCGGCCCGCTGCCGGTCGAGGTCAGCAAAGGCATCGCCGACGGCGACCTGGCGGTAGCCGCCGTGCTCTCGGGCAACCGCAACTTCGAAGGCCGCGTGCATGCCGAGGTGAAGATGAACTACCTGGCCTCGCCGCCGCTGGTGGTCGCCTACGCGCTGGCCGGTTCGCTCGACGTGAACCTCTCCACCGACCCGCTGGGCAAGGATGCTCAGGGCAAGGACGTGTTCCTCAAGGACATCTGGCCGAGCAACAAGGAAATCAGCGACCTGATGGCCAGCGCCGTCACCTCGGCCATGTTCAAGAAGAACTACGCCGACGTGTTCAAGGGCGACGAGCGCTGGAACGCGATCGCCTCGCCGGACGGTGCGCTGTACGCCTGGGACGAGGCCTCCACCTACATCAAGAACCCGCCCTACTTCGAAGGCATGACGATGGAGCTGGGCACGGTCGAGGACATCCACGCCGCACGTTGCCTGGGCCTGTTTGGCGACTCGATCACCACCGACCACATCTCCCCGGCCGGTTCGATCAAGAAGGATTCGCCCGCCGGCCGCTTCCTGATCTCGCGCGGCGTGCAGCCGATCGACTTCAACTCCTACGGCTCGCGCCGCGGCAACGACGACGTGATGGTGCGCGGCACCTTCGCC
>CALCWL010000554.1 GCA_937906285.1 uncultured Rhodanobacter sp.
CTGGACCGCGCGCGCTACAAGCAGGTGCGCGTCACCGAGTACGACGACGGCAGCGGTCCGGTGCCGATCAGTCCGAGCGAGGTGCAGCAGACCGTGCGCATCAGCGTGGTCAACATCCACACCCAGGCCGAGCGCACCGTGATCGACCGCCAGACATGGCATTACGACGAACAGGCCAAACACTGGTGGCTGACCAGCGGGCTACCCGACATCACGCGCGAATGAGCGCGGCGCCGGCCGGCGCACGCAACCCGTATAATCGCCGGTTTACCCGAACCGGCGCGCTCGGCGTGCCGATGGATTGACGATGAACGATTTCCTGCACCAGCTGCCCGCCTTTGTCGGCAACCATGTCGCCCTGTCGGTGCTGTTCGTGATCCTGCTGGTGGCCTTGCTGGTCATCCAGGCGCAGATCATGTTCAGCAAGATCAAGGAGCTCAGCCCGGCCGCGCTCACCGGCCTGATCAACCGCGACAACCCGCTGCTGATCGACCTGTCCGCACTGGCGGACTTCGAACGGATGCACGTACCTGGTGCGAAGCATGTGGCGATGAGTCAGTTCGACCCGGAGAAGAAGGATCTGGCCGCCGCGAAGTCGCTGCCGGTCGTGCTGATGGACAAGGACGGTCGCGGCAACGCCGCCAAGGCCGCGCAGCGCCTGCTCAAGGCCGGCTTCGAGCGCGTGCACGTCCTCGGCGGCGGCGTGCTGGCCTGGCACGCGGCGCAGCTGCCGGTGGCGAAAGGGAACAAATAGCAGGAATGAGTGGAGAGGAGTGGGAAAAGAGAAAGAGCAGACTTGCTTTCTCTCACTTCTCACTCCTCTCCACTCACTTCTGGCTTTTAGCCCTCGTGGATGCCGGCTCGCCCGGCGATGACCTGCGCCAGCACGTCGGGCGCGTATTCGAACGAGTCGTAGTAGAGCCGATCCTCCGGCAGGCCGGCGGCGAGGAAGCGCGGGAGCGCGGCGTCGATCATCGCCGGCGGGCCGCTCATGTACAGGTCGTGGCCTGACAGGTCGGGCCAGTCGGCCAGCACCGCCTCATGCACCAGGCCCGTGCGCAGGCCGTCAGCGCGCGCGGCGTCGGACACCACCGGATGGAACTCGAGGCCCGGCACGTCGCGCGTCCACTGCTCGGCCAGCTCGCGCAGGTACAACTCGTCCGCGCTGCGTGCGCCCCAGTAGAACCGCATCGGGCGACGCGTACCCAGCGCGATGAAATGCTCGATGATCGCCTTGACCGGTGCGAAGCCGGTGCCGCCGGCCATGAAGATCATTGGCCGTTCGGAATCCTCGCGCGGCACGAAGGTACCCAGCGGTCCTTCGACGCGCAGGCGGTCGCCGACCTGCAAGGCATCGTTGACCCAGGAGGTGAACCCGCCGCCGGCGACATGGCGCACGTGCAGCTCGATGCTGCCGTCCGGCTGCGGCCGGTTGGCGATCGAGAACGGCCGATGCCGGCCATCCTCCAGCACCACGTCCAGATACTGGCCGGGCAGCCGGCGCAGGCGCCGCTCGCCGCGCTCGGGGCGCAGGCGCACGCCGATCACGTCCGGAGCCAAGCGCCATTTGTCGACCACCTCCACGCCCAGCTGGCGCCGCACGATGTCCTCCACCGACGGCACCTCACGCGCCTCCAGCAGCAGGTCGGTGAGCGGCACGGCCTGGCACAGGAGCACCGCGTGATGGGCCACCGCATCTGCGCTCAGCGCCAGCGGCGGGTTGCGCGGGTACTCGCAGCGCCCTTGCAGCAAGGTGGCCTTGCAACTGCCGCAAACGCCGGCGCGGCAGGAATACGGCAACGCCACACCCGCGCGCTGCGCCGCTTCCAGCACGGTCTCGCCGATGGCCACGGGGAACTGCCGGCCGGAGGATTTCAGGGTAACGATGGGCACCGGCAACATTGTCGTCGTGAACGCGACAGACAACAATGCGGGCTCGCCGCAAGGGAATCAACGATGAGCCTCTGGAAACAACCCACCGACCTGGCCCGCCTCAACGGCTGGAGCACCAACACGATGATGGAGGCGCTGGGCATCCGCATCACCGCGGTCGGCGAGGACTGGCTGCAAGGCACCATGCCGGTCGATGCGCGCACCCACCAGCCCTATGGCCTGCTGCACGGCGGCGCCTCGGTGGCGCTGGCCGAGACGCTGGGCAGCACCGCGGCGATGCTCACGCTGGACCCGGACCAGGAGCTGGCGGTGGGCCTGGACATCAACGCCAACCACGTCCGCGGGGTGCGCTCGGGCACCGTCACCGGCACCGCGAGGATGCTGCACGTCGGTCGCACCACCCAGGTATGGGAGGTCCGCGTCGAGAACGAGGAAGGCGCTCTGGTGTGCATCTCGCGCATCACCATGGCGGTGATCGCCGCGCGCGGCATGGGCACGCGTTGAGCACGGATTTTCTGCAAAAACCCGCCCCCTCACCTCAATCCTCTCCCCAAGGGAGAGGAACCAAACGCAAAAGGCATGGCACGTGATGACAGCCGACGCGCCCTACGCCAGCCTCACCCCCGACCTGGTGCTTGATGCGGTCAGCGCCTGCGGACTATGGCCGGACGGCCGGCTGCTGGCGCTGAACAGCTACGAGAACCGGGTGTGGCAGGTGGGCATCGAAGACGCTGCGCCAGTGATCGCGAAGTTCTACCGGCCCGGCCGCTGGAGCGACGCGGCGATCGTCGAGGAGCACGCCTTCACCCGGGAACTGGCCGAGGCCGAGCTGCCCGTGGTCGCGCCGCTGGCATTCGACGGCCGCACCCTGCTGCAGCACGGCGGCTTCCGCTACGCGCTGACCCCACGCCGCGGCGGTCGCGCGCCGGAACTGGAAGCGGTCGACCAACTGCAATGGCTGGGCCGGTTGATCGCGCGCATGCACGGGGTCGGTGCGCGCGCGCCGTTCG
>CALCWL010000555.1 GCA_937906285.1 uncultured Rhodanobacter sp.
CCTGAACAAGACCAACGACGTCCGCGAGCTGAAGGACAGCCCGCAGGTGCGTGGGCTGATCAACACGGTCTACTACCTGGTCCGGGTCGAGGAGTAATCATCATGCGTCTGAATGACATCAAGCCGGCCGCCGGTTCCCGCAAGACGCGCCTGCGCGTGGGTCGCGGCATCGGTTCGGGCCTGGGCAAGACGGCCGGTCGCGGCCACAAGGGCCAGCACGCCCGCGCGGGCGGCACCCACAAGTTCGGTTTCGAAGGCGGCCAGATGCCGCTGAACCGCCGGTTGCCGAAGGTCGGCTTCCGCTCGAAGCTGAAGGTGCAGAGCCAGGAAGTCTTCCTGTATCAGCTGGCCAACCTCAAGGGCGACGTGATCGACGTGGTCGCGCTGCATCAGGCTGGCCTGATCGACAGCCGCGCCAAGAAGGTCAAGGTAGTGCTGAAGGGCGAGATCGGTCGCGCGGTGAAGCTGTCCGGTCTGCTGGCCACGGCGGGCGCGAAGGCGGCCATCGAGGCTGCCGGCGGAAGCGTGGAGTAAGACGGTGGCCGTAGCCAAGGGCAACGCACTGGGCAAACTCGGCAAGCTGACGGAGCTTCGTCAGCGCATCCTGTTCGTGGTGGGTGCGTTGATGGTGTTCCGCCTCGGCTCGTTCATTCCGGTCCCGGGCGTCAACCCGGAGGCGATGACGAACCTGGTCAACGGCAACGGCCTGATGGACATGTTCAACATGTTCTCGGGCGGCGCGCTGGAGCGGTTCTCTGTCTTCGCGCTGGGCGTGATCCCGTACATCTCGGCGTCGATCGTGTTCCAGATGATGGGCGCGGTGGTGCCGAGCCTGCAGGCCCTGCGCAAGGAAGGCGAGGCCGGCAAGCGCAAGATGACGGCGTATACCCGTTACGCGACGGTGCTGCTGGCGGCGTTCCAGTCCTTCGGCATTGCCGTGGCTCTGCAGGGCCAGGTCGCGGCCGGTGGCGCGCCGGTGGTGTACACGCCGGGCTTCGGTTTCGTGTTTTCGTCCGTGGTCGGCCTGACCGCCGGCACCATGTTCCTGATGTGGCTCGGCGAGCAGATGACCGAGCGCGGCATCGGCAACGGCATCTCGCTGCTGATCTTCGCCGGCATCGTGGCCGGTTTGCCCGGCGCGGTGGTGCACACGCTGGGCATGGCCAACAACGGCGAGCTGTCACTGCTCATGCTGCTGGTGGTATTCGGGCTGGTGCTGGCCGTGACGGCTTTCGTGGTGTTCGTGGAGCGTGCCCAGCGACGCATCACGGTGAACTACGCACGGCGTTCGGGCGGGCAGAAAGCCTACCAGAATCAGAGCTCCAGCCTGCCGCTGAAAATCAACATGTCGGGCGTGATTCCGCCGATCTTCGCGTCGAGCTTGCTGATGTTCCCGGCCACCGCGGTGAGCTGGTTCAGCACGGGTCATTCCTCGCGCTGGGTGCAGGATCTGACGCAGTCGCTGAGTCCCGGCAACCCCTTGTACGAAATCACTTTTTCCGTGCTGGTGATCGGTTTTGCGTTCTTCTACACGGCGATCGTGTTCAACGCGGAAGAGACGGCGGACAATCTGAAGCGCTCCGGTGCCCTGATTCCCGGCATTCGCCCGGGGAAGGCCACGGGCAGCTACATCGACGCTGTGATGACGCGCCTGACGGCGGTCGGCGCCATCTATCTGGTGCTGGTGTGCCTGGTGCCATCGTTCATGCAGCAGGCGTGGCACGTACCGTTCTATTTCGGCGGCACGTCGCTGCTGATCGTGGTGGTGGTGGTGATGGATTTCACGGCGCAGATCCAGGCGCACCTGGTCAGTCACCAGTACGAAAGTTTGCTCAAGAAAGCCAATCTTCGCCGCAGTTGACGCGGCGAGGGGACGCTCCAGGTCGGAGAGTTGCGGTGCCTTGGCGCCGCAGGGCTTTCCTGTTCGGTTGATTCAGGCTAAAATTGCGCGTTTACCGCGCACGAAACGCATTCGGAGAGAGTACTCATGGCGCGCATTGCGGGTGTCAATTTGCCGGTTCAGAAACACGTCTGGGTCGGTCTGCAGAGCATTTACGGTATCGGCCGCAGCCGCGCCAAGCAGGTTTGCGTGGACGCGGGCGTGGTTCCGACCACCCAGATCAAGTCGCTGAGCGAAGGCGAAGTGGAGAAGATCCGCCTGGAAATCGCCAAATACACCGTCGAAGGCGATCTGCGCCGCGAGGTGGGCATGGCGATCAAGCGGCTGATGGACCTGGGCTGCTACCGCGGCCTGCGTCATCGTCGCGGCCTGCCGGTGCGCGGGCAGCGTACCCGTACCAATGCGCGCACCCGCAAGGGCCCGCGTCGCGCAATCAAGAAGTGATTGCCTGCGGATTTGTGCGGTCACCGATGACCGCGAAGATCAAAAAAGCGGCCATTCGTGGCCGCACTCATCGAGAAGAGCCTTCAAACCATGGCTAAGCCGGTCAAGACCAAGAAGAAGATCAAGCGCGTTGTCACGGATGCCGTGGCCCACGTGCAGGCCTCCTTCAACAACACCATCGTCACCATCACCGATCGCCAGGGCAATGCCCTGTCGTGGGCGACTGCCGGCGGCGCCGGTTTCCGCGGTTCGCGCAAGTCCACCCCGTTTGCCGCGCAGGTCGCTGCCGAGAAGGCTGGCCGCGCCGCTGGCGACTACGGCGTGAAGACGGTGGAAGTGCGCATCAAGGGTCCCGGCCCGGGTCGCGAGTCGGCGGTTCGTTCGCTGAATGCGCTGGGCTACAAGGTGCTCAACATCATCGACGTCACGCCGATTCCGCACAACGGCTGCCGTCCCCCCAAGAAGCGGCGTGTCTGAGGGCGATCGTTTTCGATCGCGAGAATCAAGCACCGGCCGCGGCCGGACTATCTGAAAGAGAAGAAACATGGCCCGTTATCGTGGAGCTACCTGCAAACTCGCCCGGCGCGAAGGTGCGGATCTCAGCCTGAAGAGCCCGGCGCGTGCGCTGGACTCCAAGTGCAAACTGGAAAACAAGCCCGGCCAGCATGGCGCCAACAAGCGCATGCGCATGTCCGACTACGCC
>CALCWL010000556.1 GCA_937906285.1 uncultured Rhodanobacter sp.
ACCCAGGCCAGCGCCGCCATCCCGGTGATCCCGCTGTACGTCTCCATCGCCTTCAAGATCATGAAGGAGAAAGGCATCCACGAAAACCCGATCGAACAGGCCAACCGCCTGTTCCACGACCGCCTCTACCGCGCCGACGGCGCCGCCATTCCCACCGACGACGAAGGCCGCATCCGCCTGGACGACTGGGAACTGCGCGACGACGTGCAGGAACCCTGCAAGACCTTCTGGCCCACCGTCACCACCGAGAACCTCAAGCAGATCACCGACTACGCCGGTTACAAGCACGAGTTCCTGAAGCTGTTCGGCTTCGACCGCGACGACGTGGACTACGACGCCGAGGTGGAAGCAGATCGGCGGTTTGATTGCGTGGAGCTTTGAAAAGCACGCTACCCAGCTTCTCCGTTTGAGATGAGTTGGCTGCGTCAATACGGGCATACTTCCAGCGGCTCTCGGCAAGGGGCGTTCGCTAGGGGGGAACATGAAATTCTGGGTGGGCGTCACCGATAACCAGTGGTATGACTTCGTCAGTGGTCGAGCGTTTGATGAAGTCAACTTCTGGCAGCCGTCAGCTCGCGCGCCGTTCACCAATCTGCCAGCGGGTACCCCGTTTTTCTTTAAGTTGAAGCGGCCGAATAACCACATCGTTGGCGGCGGGTTCTTTTCGAATTTCACGACGCTCCCGCTATCGCAGGCGTGGGATTTTTTTGGTGAAGAGAATGGTGCGTCTTCGTTTCGGCAGTTTGCAGGATTGATCGCTTTCAATGCACATGCCACGGCAAGTGCCGAGCGCCAGATAGGGTGCACAGTGGTCTCTAATGTTTTTTACTTGCCTCGTGAGGCTTGGATTCCTGTCGATGGTTTATTTCCCAAGCCCATCATGGTCGGGAAGCAGTACGATTCGTCCGAAGAGTTGGGTGCCACTCTTTGGCAGCAGATTCAATCAGTCTTGCCTTTGGCCGTTGCTGCACAAGAAGTAGGGGAAGAGGATGCACCCCGCTATGGCACTGAATTTCTTCAGCGCGGGCGGCTCGGTCAAGGAGCCTTCCGTACTCTCGTTCTCGATGCATACGCACGCCGCTGCGCATTGACGGGTGAATCAACGCTGCCCGTGCTGGAGGCCGCGCATATCCGACCCTATGCCGATCAAGGGCGGCATGTCATATCCAATGGCCTATTGTTACGGTCCGATTTCCACAAGCTGTTTGATCTTGGCCTGGTGACGGTCCAGCCGGACTATCGCATCCGCATCAGCTCCAGGATTCGCGATCAATACTTCAATGGAAAGGCGTACTACCGCCTTGACGGGCAAGAGCTTGTCTTGTTACCGGAGCGGCCGGTTGACCGACCGGATCGTGAAGCCCTGCATTGGCACAATGAAAACAGGTTCATGCCATGAGCATCTTGAAAGATTCTTCACTACGACAGTCCGTGCTGGATTTCAGGTCCGCTCGTGACTGGGAGCAGTTCCATACCTTGCGCACGCTCTCGACCGCATTAGCAGTGGAAGCAGCAGAGCTCGCGGAGATCACTCAGTGGACACCAGACTCCGAATTGGCCAAGCGATCGGTCGAAGCACGTGGCAAGATTGAGGAGGAGGTCGCTGACCTCTGCATCCTCTTGACCTATCTGGTGCATGATTTGGTTATCGACGTCGACGATGTCGTTCGAAGAAAGTTGGCAGCGAACGGAGTCAAGTATCCGGTAGATCTATTCAAGGGATCATCCCGCAAATACAACGAATGAGACCGAGCGGGGAAAGCGTGTAAGCGAAATCCGGGCCGGAGTCTGAGGTTCCTCGCGGTTTCATGCCGGCAGGCCCAGTTGATCGAGCAGCTGCGAAGAAAAATGACGTCAGGGACAATTTCCAGGGCTTCGGCCGTGGCGTTGGATCACGCGATCGTGCCGACCAAGCCAGACCTGTAGCCATTCGTCGCGGCGCATGGGCGGAAAGCCCAAGCTCCGCTCAACTCGGGTGGAGCTTCGATGACCGACCGTCAAGCAACCTGCCGCTGTGGAAGCCTCGTCATCCACACGCGTGGTGAGCCCGTCCGCGTCTCGATCTGCCATTGCCTCGCGTGCCAGCAGCGCACGGGCAGCGTGTTCGGCATGCAGGCGCGGTTCCCGTTGGATGCGGTGACGATCGAGGGGCAGAGCAGGGAATACGCCCAGGCCGGTGACAGCGGCAGCATCGCCCGGTTCCGGTTTTGCGGCCACTGCGGCGCCACCGTGTGCTGGGAGAGCGAAGGGGTATCGGGATTTGTCACCGTGGCGGTCGGCGCGTTTGCCGACCCGGGTTTTCCGTCGCCGCAGGTATCGGTCTACGAAGGGCGTCAGCATTCCTGGCTGGGCTTGCCGGAAGACATGGAGCATTTCGATTGAGCCGCCCCTGAAATGAAAAACCCGATGCCATCAAGGCATCGGGTTTTCAGTGTCGACAAACGCCATGTCAGTCGCGCGACCTGGCCACCACGCTGCCGTCGTCCGGGTCGACCAGCAGCTCCACATCGCTGCCGCCGGCGGTGTCGGCTTCGGCGCTCCACAGGCCGTGCTCGTATTCCACGTCGTGGATCTTCTCGTAGCCGGCGGCGGTGAGCTTGGCCTTGATTTCGTCCTTGTTCAGCCGGGACGGGGCGTCGGTGACGTAGACCTTGCCGCTCAGCGGACCCACCGCGATCTTGACCCACTGGTCGTTGCCGCCGCGTGCCTTGCTGCGCCACACGCCGTCCTTGAACTTGAGTCCCTTGACCTCCTTGTAGCCGGCATTGGCGATCGCGGTCTTGATGGCGTCCTCGGTCAGCGCGCCTTCCGGCGGCTGCGTGCCCCAGTGAGTGGTCGTGGTGACGATCTGCGTGGTGGTGCCGGATTGCGCGGGAGCGGGCGCCTGCTGCGCCATGGCGGCCGTGCACACCGACAGGCCGATCAACAACGGAAGCGTGCGCTTGGTCATCAGTGACTCCTTCTTCGGTGACGTCGCCAGCCGGCCACGACGGGCCGGACACCGACTCGTGGGGAGTTCGATGGAAGCAGTGCCGGTGAAATGGCTGCGTGAACGTGGTGAATGAGGATTAAGCAGACGGTTCCACCGGGACGCCGTCGCCCGCAGGAACCCGCTCGCGGGCGATGCTCTTGTCGGGTGTCGGGGTTCGACAGCCGCAAACCAGAAAAGCATCGCCCGCGAGCGGGCTCCTACGGGTGTGACAGGAGTCGGCAGGGTGTGAGGGCGATCAGCCTTCGCCCATGCCTTCGGCCGGTTCCGATGCGCGGCCGGCGCGCACCTTGTCCTCGATCTGCTGGCCGATCTTCGCGTCCACGCTCTTCCAGTATGCGAAGGCGCGTTCCAGCACCGGGCTGCGCACGCCACCGAGCAGGCTGCCGGCGACCTGGTCGACGAACTGGGCGCGCTGGGCATCGTTCCAGACTTCGCGCACCAGGGTGCCGGCCTGGCCGAAGTCATCGTCCTCGGCGTGCAGGGTATAGGCGCTGCGCACCATCTCCCCGTCGGCTTCCCAGCCGTTCTCGACCGCTCCGGTCTCGTCCGACCACGGGCGACCGCCGCTGTTGGGCGCATGCACCGGCGCGTTGCCGCTGTGGTGGTAGGCCATCTGGCCATCGAACAGGTACGTGTTCACCGGCACCTTGGGCTGGTTCACCGGCAGCTGGTGGAAGTTGGTGCCGATGCGGTTGCGCTGTGCGTCGGCGTAGGCAAAGGCGCGGCCGAGCAGCATCTTGTCCGGCGACAGGCCGATGCCCGGCACGGTGTTGCCCGGCGAGAACGCGGCCTGCTCGATCTGCGCGAAGAAGTTCTCCGGGTTGCGGGTCAAGGTCATCGTGCCGACCTTGATCAACGGGTAGTCCTTGTGCGGCCACACCTTGGTGAGGTCGAACGGATTGAAGCGATAGTTCCTCGCCTCGGCGTACGGCATCACCTGCACCGACAGATCCCATGCCGGGAACTCGCCACGCCTGATCGCGTTGAACAGATCGCCGCGGTGGAAATCGGCATCCTGGCCGGCCATCGCCGTCGCCTCGGCGTTGTTGAAGAAGGCCATGCCCTGGCGCGTGTGGAAGTGGTACTTCACCCAGGACTTCTCGCCGGCGGCGTTGATCCACATGTAGGTGTGCGAACCGTAGCCGTTCATGTGGCGCCAGGTGCGCGGCAGGCCGCGTTCGCCCATCACGTAGGTGACCTGGTGCGCGGTTTCCGGATTGGACGTCCAGAAGTCCCACTGCATGTGGTTGTCGCGCAGGCCGGAGTCGGGCAGGCGCTTCTGGCTACGGATGAAGTGCGGGAACTTCATCGGGTCGCGCAGGAAGAACACCGGCGTGTTGTTGCCGACGAGGTCGTAGTTGCCCTCGTCGGTGTAGAACTTGAGCGAGAAGCCGCGCACGTCGCGCCAGGTGTCCGGGCTGCCCGATTCGCCGGCCACGGTGGAGAAGCGCGCCAGCATGTCGGTCTTCGCGCCCTTCCGGAACAGCGCGGCGCGCGTGTAGTGCGACACGTCCTCGGTGGTTTCGAACACACCGAACGCGCCGGCGCCCTTGGCGTGCGGCTGGCGCTCGGGCACCTTCTCGCGGTTGAAGTGCGCCATCTG
>CALCWL010000557.1 GCA_937906285.1 uncultured Rhodanobacter sp.
ACCTGTCTTCAGCCAAGGCTTCACGGAGATCACGATGGCCAGTCGCAACGAAAAGGAAAAACCGCTGGATCTGACAGTCACCTTTGTCGGACTCGATGATGGACAGCCGCCGCCGCGCTTCACGGCATACAAGGTGGACGTCAGCGGCCGCCCGATCAGGAAGCTGGGCAGTTACGACGGCAAGCTGTTGCGGCTGGACCCGGGTGAGGCCAGCGCGATCGCCCTCGGACCGGACGTCGAGGATTTCAGGACGCTGCCGACGGAAAGTCTGGCGAGCTACCGCGTGGCGCAGCAGGTCGATCTGTGGCGCAAGCAGGGGCTGGTGCTGGGGCCGGATATCTGGAACCGCTTCCACTTCCGTTTCCAGTGCGTCGGCGGCACCGTGAGCAAATGCCGGCCGTGGTTCTGGAACCTGCTCGACGACATCCGGCTGCAGCCGATGTATGCGCTGGCCCAGGTCGCGCGCATCAAGCCGATCACCGCGGAGCTGAGCCCGCATCTGCGCTTCCCGCTGCGTTGCGAGACATTGTGCGATGGCGTGGTGGAAGTCTACGAACGTGAATGCTGCTGCCGCTGGTTCCGCATCCCGGACCTGCTGGATCGCCTGCGCGAGATTCTTGCGGTGCTGCCGATACCGCTGCCGGACCCGATCCCCGACCCGATCCCCGGGCCGGACCCGGCGCCCTTCGACCCGCGTTCGCTGCGTGCCGCGGCGCGCGACATCCAGCAGCGCAAGGCGACGTTCGATCTTGCCGCCACGCCACCGGAAAACCTGCACCAGGATTTCCTCGCGCTGCGTGCGATGCCGGAAGAGGCGGCGCGCGAGTACGTGCTGGCGCGACCCTACCTGTATCCGATCCTCTGCCACTGCTCGGTGCGCAAGGTCGGCGAGACGATGATCCAGCCCGGCGGCCGGTTTGATCTTTGCTACCGGCGATCGCCGTTCCATCTGGCGCGCGAGCATTGCGTGACGACCTACGCCTACCGCGTGCGGCAGATGATCAACGGCGCCTGGCACGTCGTCTACGACGGGCTGGCCGCACACCAGTATTTCGCGGCCGGCAGCACGGCGGACATCCACAGCTACGATCCGCAGGCGCGCGTCTGCGCCGACGGTCCGGGCGAGCCGCCGCCGAACGGCAACCTGCCGTTCGTGATGCTGGAACACGTCGGCAGTTACGGCAGCTTCCACTTCAACTTCCCGGTGCAGAGCGGGGTGTCGCAGGTCGGCGCGCTGGATGCGGACGACGGAACCTTCACCACCTCGTATGCACCGGACTGCCCATGGGGCGGCGCTCTGGGGCTGCGCCTGTGGTTCTCGCCGGAGCTGGAGCCGCTCGTGAAGTACTACCGGCTGAAGGTTTTTGCAGTCAGCGATGCCGGCACGCCGGTCGGTGCGCCGATCGTGCTGAACGACTCGGTCACCTGGGACAAGCTGGTGGACATTCCCGGCGACGTGGTGCGCGCACCGGAACTGCTGGGCCCGGCCACCGTCGGTGCCGAGAGCGACCTGTTCAAGGTGCCGTACTGGAGCTCGCCCGACCACCGCTACCTGAGCGGGCAGTTCCACCAGGGCTGGAACACGGCGCAAAGCCGGTTCCCCGACGGCAAGTACATGCTGGTCATCGAAGTGTTCGACGCCGCCGGCAACCGCGTGAAGCCCAACGGCGCGAGCGGTCCGGGCACGGCGCAACCGTTCGAGTTCCGCCGCTGGATGTCCGCGGTGGATACCGACCCGGTGCCGTTCGCCGACGCGGCACACGTGTTCTGGGTGGACAACACGCCGGTAGGCGGCGACATCGTCGACCTGCGCAAGAACGGCGTCGCCAACACCAGCCAGTGCCAGTTCATGACGGGCCCGGCGGCGAGCACCTTCGCCATCGGCTTCCGCGCCTACCACCTGCACGGCGTCGAGCACGCCGGCAACGGCGACGGCAATTCGTTCATGTGGCACTACGGCATCGGCTGGCAGCGCGGCCTGAACGGCAACAGCGGTGCGCTCGGACCGGCACCGTCGGGCGGCAACAACCACACCGACGTGGGCGAGACCGGCGGCGCGGTGTCCTCCGGCAGCGAGACGTTCCAGACCATGCTGACCGACACCACGCAGGTGCCGACCGTGGTGCTGAGCAAGTGCACCTTCAGCGTGACCCTGCACGTGTACGCCAAGCATTTCACCGGCAGCGGCCGCATCCAG
>CALCWL010000558.1 GCA_937906285.1 uncultured Rhodanobacter sp.
CCCTTGAACGTGAAAGCCGCATAGAACAGCTCATGTCGCTCGAAGCCGGCCTGCTCCAGCAAGCCGACCTCGGCTTCGGGGGGAAGCAGCGGGAGGCGGCGGGCCATCGCTTCGATCGTGGCGGCCGGGTTTGCCACCGGCATGCCGTTTGAAGTCATGAAAGCCACGTGCCTGCCCAGCCAGCGCAGCTTTTCGTCCGGTGCCTCGGGAACGCTGTGATGGGCCATCACCAGCGGGGCGCCGGGCTTCAACCGGCGCCTCAGCTCACGCAGCGTGTGCAGGCGTTCCTCGATGGACAGGAAGTGCATGGTCAGCAGGCAAACCGCGCCGTCGAATTCGATGGCCGGAACCGCATCGATGTAGCCCTCCAGCAGCTCCACCCGCGGCGCCAGCGGCCCCAGCGTCTGGACGGCCAATTCCAGCATCGGCGCTGACGGGTCGACGCCGAGCAGACGCCAGTGCGGGTAGGTCTCGGCGAAGGCCTTGAGCTCCAGGCCTCCACCGGCGCCCAGCACCAGCACGCGCCCATCGGACGGCACGTGCTCGTGCAGGAGCAGGCCGGTCATCTGGTGGAGTGCATGCAATCCGGGCACCTGACGCCGCGGTCCCTCCGTATACCGCGCAACCGCCTGGGGATCGTTGAAAGAAGACATGCTGCCCTCGCCGCTTGACATGGAGGCATTAACGTAACATCGTTTGTTACATGAAACGAGACAGCCGACTTTCCGCCGTACTCCACGCCTTGCTGCACATGGCCGAGCGCGATACGCCGATGACATCCGATGCGCTGGCGCAGTGCCTGGGCACGCATCCGGTGGTGGTCCGCCGCACCATGGGCCTGCTGCGGGAGGCTGGTTTGGTCACGGCGGATCGCGGACACGCCGGCGGCTGGCGCATTTCGACGGACCTCGCCAAGGTCACGCTGCGCCAGTTGCACGAAGCGCTGGGCGAGCCCGCACTGTTCGCCGTGGGCAACCGGAACGAACATCCCGAATGCCTCGTCGAGCAGGCGATCAATGCGGCGCTGGACACCGCTTTCGCCGACGCCGAGGCGCTGCTGCTGCAGCGGTTCGAGTCGGTCACCCTGGCCGCGCTGGC
>CALCWL010000559.1 GCA_937906285.1 uncultured Rhodanobacter sp.
ACCACGGATTCGTAGCGCCACTCCAGCACCTGCGGCGCGAACAGCTCGACGTCGCGCTGCCATTGGGTGAAGGCGCGTGCGTAGCCCTGCGCCAGGCGCGGCAGGGAGGAGCACAGCACCATGAACGCCGGCGAGCGGAACGATTGCATGCTGCAGCTGAGCAACACGTCGCAGGGATGGCGCAGGCAGAGAATGATCCGTGCCTGCGGGAACAGCCGCATGATCATCGGCAGGCACTGCATGTTCAGCGGGTTCTTGTCGACCAGCCGGCGCGGCCCGAGGTCGGGGCGCACCCGCGCGACCCGTCGGCGATAGCTGCGGCGCAGGGCATCGGCATCGTCCTGGCTCAGTGTGACGAGATCGGCGGGATAGCGCTGGCCGACCCGTTCCATGCTCTCGATCAGCTCATGGATGTAGGCACGCTCGTCCATGGACCGGAAATCCGGGTGGGCGTCGAGCATCTGTTCCAGCAAGGTGGTGCCCGAGCGCGGAAAGCCGACCACGAAGACCGGGCTCTCCATGGAGCCGGGGGCGCGCAGCTCGGTCCAGCGGGCGTAGTCGTGCGGTTCGACCACGCAGTCCGCCAGCGGCAACGGCTGGCTGTCGGCCGCCAGTCGCTCCGGCACGATCTGGCGGGCGATTTCCAGTTGCGCCGCGTGCGCCGCCTGCAGCGCGCCCCATGCCTCGTCGTGGCGACCCAGCCGGTCGCAGGCGATGGCGAGCCCGAAACCGGTGCTGGCCCGGCTTTCGTCGTCGAGCGGCAGCGCCAGCACGCGCCGGTACAGCGCCACTGCCTCGGCGTGCGCACCGTCGCGCGAGGCCATCGCCGCGTGCGCGCGCCAGGCGTCGGCGCGCGCCTGCACGGCGTCTGGCGGCAGCGCATCGATCGCGGCCAGCGGCAGCTGCTGCAGTTCCTGCTGCGCGCGTTCGACCTGGTTGCTGCGCTCGTGCAACACCACGCGCTGGGCGGCGATGCGCAGGCGCAGCGGAGCAGCCGCAGCTTCCGTCGGCGGCAACTGCGCGCGCGCGAGCGCGCGCAGGGCTGCCTCGGAAGCGCCCTGCACCGACAGCATGGCGGCCAGGATCAGCGCCTGTTCGGCCGGTTGCGGCGGCCACTCGCCGGCGCCGTCGAGCATTTCCTCCTGCGCTGCGTTGTCGCCGCAGACGTAGCAGGCGTAGGCCGCCTGCAGACGGGCCTCGATGAATGACGGGACGAGGCTGGCCGCTTCCAGCAGGGCCTGCCGGGCCGCCGGCCATTCGCGTTGCTGGGTGTACAGCAGGCCGAGGTTGTAATGCACCTCCGCGTCGCCCGGTGCGAGCTGCCGGGCCTGGTGCAAGGCCTGTCCGGACGCGGCGAGGTCGCCAGCCAGGCGACAGGCCACGCCGAGGTTGTTCCAGTAGGCCGAGACGGCCGGTCGCCACCGGCTCAGACGGCCGAACGTGGCCGCCGCCTGCGCGTGCCGGCCAGTGGCCTGTTGCGCCACGCCAAGCAGGGCGAGCACGCCCTCGTCGTCCCCGGCGCCCTCCGGCGCCTGCGCCGCGAGTTCGATGACGCGCTCCGCGTCGCCGGCATTCCACGCGCTCGCCATGCTGGCGACCAGTGTGCTGGCCGCAGTGCTGGGCGAATCGGCGACGGGCAGGTGCGGGGGCATGCGGCCTCGGTGGTGGTGTCCGGTGCCCATTATGCAAGAGGGCCGCGGTTTGACCGCGGCCCTCCTGACTGTCTGCAACGACTGCGGTGGATCAGGACATCAGAACTTCACGGTGGCGCGGGCCCAGTAGTAGCGACCGAGCACGTCGTAGGTGGAGACGTCCACGTTGTAGTTGGAACCGTTCTGGTACATCAGCGGCGGCGCCTTGTCGGCGAGGTTGTCCACGCCGACGTCGAAGCGGGTGTGGATCGACGGCACCGCGTAGCCGAGCTGGATCGAGTGGTAGGTCACCGAGGCGATCGGGATGTTCACGCCCGGGATGGCCGCGTCCACGTTGAGCGCGGTGAGGCCGTTGATGTAGCGCGACTGCCACTGGGCGTTCCAGTTGCCCTTGCTCCAGTTCAGCGTGACCGTGCCGCGCAGCCGCGAGATGTTGCCGAACTGCTGGCTGTAGGTGCCGGCGTAGTCGATGGCCTGCGCGCCGGGCTCGCCGGGGGTGGCGTTGTTCCTGTAGGTGGAGGTGTAGCTGCTGTTGAGGCCGAACTGGAAATCGCCCGGGTCCATGCTGCCCATGTTGAAGTGCGGCACCTTGTAGCGCAGCGTGAAGTCGACACCCGACGTATTCAGCGTGCCCAGATTGACCACCGGCGTGTTGATCAGGAATACCTGACCCGGCTGGCGGCTGGTGGTGTCCTCGCGATGGATCAGCCCGCAGTACGGGCTGGCACTGTTGTTGAAGCACGAACTGACGACCAGGTCGCCGGTAATCGCGGTCAACGTGTCGGACAGGTAGATGTGCCAGAAGTCGAGGCTGGTGGAGAAGCCGGTCAGCCAGTCCGGCGAGTAGACCAGGCCGAGGTCGATGGACTTGCCCTTTTCCGGCTTGAGCGAGTTGCCCACGGTGGCGGCACCGGAATAGAACGTGTTGACCTGCGCCGGCGAATTGCCGCCCCAGTTGACCGGCACGTACTGGCAGGCCGCGGCATGCTGGGCCAGTTCGGCCGCGTCGAGCCCGACGCACGGGTCGTTCAGGGTGGGCTGGACCAGGGTGCGGCCGTCGTAGAGCTCGTTGAGGTTCGGCGCGCGGAACACCTGCGAGACGGTACCGCGGACCAGCAGGTCCGCCACCGGCTTCCATTCGATCGCGACCTTGCCGTTGGTGGTGCTGCCGCTGGTGCTGTAGTCGGAGGTGCGCACGCCCAGGTCGATGTTCAGCGACTGCGCCCCGGGCGCATCGGCGAGCAGCGGGATCAGGGTTTCGGCATAGAACTCCTTGACGTTGTAGCTGCCGCTGGCGGGCGAACCGCAGGCTTCCTGCAGGATCTGGCAGCGGGTGGTGACCGGGTCGAGCACCGCGAACGGGCTCACCGTGTACTTCATCGACTGCTTGCGGTACAGCGTGCCGAGCGAGAGCTGCATGGCGCCGGCGGGCAGGTCCCACAGGTCGCCGCTGGCGTCGAACTGCGCCTGCTTGGTCGAGTTGGTCATCACGTAGATCGGCGTCTTCACGCCGGCGCTCAGCAGCTTGCCCACCGCCGGGTCGGCCTGGTTGAAGATGTTGGCGCCGGCATCGACCGCCGCCTGCAGGGCGGGGATGTCCACCTCGTTGGTGTCGCGCTGGTCGCGCTTGCTGTGGCTGTAGTTGATCGAGGCGTCCCAGATCCAGCTGCTGTCCTGGCCGAAGTTGCCGCGCAGGCCGGTGTTGATCTGCACGTTATCGGTCTGGTAGCTGTGCACGCGGGTACCGGCGCCAGTGAGGCGGGTCTGGAAGTTGTAGCCGCTGTTCGGATCGCCCGGTACCGGATCCTGACTGAAGGTGACGCCGAACGGGTTGATCGGGTTGCTGGAGGAGATGACCAGGCCGTCACCGGTGCCGACCGGCGAGGGCGCGTCCTGGCCGCTGGATTCGGTGCGGTTGTAGAACGCGTTGACGTACCCCTTCAGGTTGGGCGTGAAGTCATAGCTGCCCAGCACGAAGCCGTTGGTGCGCTTCTGCGCGGTCTGCATGTAGTTGAGCGCGGCATAGTTGTAGGTGTCCGAACCGAGCCGGCAACGGTAGTCGCCGAGGTTCGAGCCGTCGCCCGTGGCGAGCGTCACGTTGGCGGTGCCGGACGAGTTGATCGCGCAGCCGTACTGGCTGGCGATCGAGGCCGGCAGCTGGATGCGGCCGGTCGGGATGGAACTGGAGCCGGCGGCGATGATGGTGCCGCTGGACAGGTACAGCTGCTGCCGCGAGAAGTCGCGCCGCGACGCCAGCGTGGCGTCGTACTTGTTGTAGTCGAGGCCGCCGACGATGCTGTAGTTGTCGCCGGACATGCCGCCGGTCAGGTTGAAGCCGCGACGCTGCGAGTCGCCGTGGCTGGAGATGCCGTCGTTCAGGCTGAACTGGACGCCCTGGAAATCCTTGCGCAGGATGAAGTTGACCACGCCGCCGATGGCGTCGGAGCCGTACACGGTGGAGGCGCCTTCGGCCAGCACGTCGACGCGGTCGATCATGTCCGGCGGCAGCATGTTGATGTCCGAGTTGACCATGCGCTGGCCGTCCACCAGCACCAGCGTGCGATTGATGCCCAGGCCGCGCAGCGAGACGCGCGAGGCGCCGCCGCCGGCTTCCAGCAGCGGGCTGGCGACGCCGCCGCCGTTGCTGTTGTTGGAGGGGTTGGTGGCGTTGCCGGAGATCGCCGGCATGTCCTGCAGCACGTAGCCCAGGGTGGGCTTGCCGGAGTTGGTGATGGCCTCGCGGTCGATGGTCACCACCGGGCTGGCGGTCTCCACGTCCACGCGGCGGATCAGCGAGCCGGTGACCACCACGGCGTTCAGCGTCTTGGCTTTGTCCTTGGAGGCCGGCGTGGCCTGATCCGTCGTGGCCTGATCCGTCGCGGGCGGATTGGTGGTCGTCTGGGCCTGCAGCCCGCCGGCGACCGAGAGCATCCCGGCGGTCAAAGCGAGACGCACAGCCAGTGACAGGTGATTCAAGTCGTATTTCATGTGGTTTCTTTCCCCAGTGGTGATGGCTCGGCCCTGTAATGTCGAGCGCGTCCACTGGTGCCCCTTGTCCCCCCTCAGGCAATGTCGCCACCAGTTTCGGACCGCGCCCAACGTTTGAGAGGTTACTCCCCCGGGGCTTCGTCGCACCACTGCGCACGGCACGGGGCGTCGGGCGCCCCCAAGGCCGGCGGCTGCGGCTCAGTGCCCGTAACGCCCCTGCAGATAGGCGAACACCGCGCGCAGACCCATCGCCTCGCCGCCGCGGGGGCGGCCGGGGCGGTCGGCGTCGTTCCAGGCGTAGGTGTCCAGGTGCAGCCACGGCGTACCCTCGGGGATGAAGCGTTCGAGGTAGAGCGCGGCGGTGATCGCGCCGGCGTGGCGCGAGGCGCTGGCGTTGGCGAAGTCCGCCAGGTGGGAGTCCAGCATGCGCCGATACGGACGCCACAGCGGCAGCCGCCACAGCGGGTCGGCCACCGCGTTGCCGGCCTGCAGCACCGCGTCGGCCAGCGCGTCATCGTTGGCGAACAGGGCCGGCAGATCCGGGCCCAGCGCCACGCGGGCGGCGCCGGTGAGGGTGGCGAAGTCGATGATCAGCGCCGGTTGCTGTTCGCCGGCGTAGGCCAGCGCGTCGCACAGGATCAGCCGGCCTTCGGCGTCGGTGTTGTCCACTTCCACGGTATGGCCGGCGCGGGTGGTGATCACCTCGCCCGGGCGCATCGCGTTGCCGGCCACGGCGTTCTCCACCGCCGGCACCAGCAGGGTCAGGCGCACCGGCAGGTTGGCCTGCATCACCAGCCCGGCCAGCGCGATCGCGTGCGCGGCGCCGCCCATGTCCTTCTTCATCCAGCGCATGCCTTCGCCGCCCTTGAGGTTCAGGCCGCCGGTGTCGAAGCACACGCCCTTGCCGACGATCACCAGCCTGGGATGGTCGGGCTTGCCCCAGCTCAGTTCGACCAGCCGCGGCGCGCGATGGCTGGCGCGGCCCACGGCGTGGATGGTGGGGAAGTTCGCCTTGAGCAGTTCGTCGCCGACCCAGTCGCGCAGCTTCGCCTTGTGCGCCTTGGCCAGGGTCTCGATCGCCTCGCCGAGTTGCTCCGGACCCATGTCCTGGGTGGGCGTGTTGACCAGGTCGCGCACGCGCGAGGTGGCCTCCACCAGCGGGGCCAGCCGGGCCAGTTCCCCGGCCGCCACGATCAGCCGCGCCGGGGCGCGTTTGGCTGCGCGGTAGCGGGTGAACTGGTAGGCGCCCAGCGCCCAGCCCAGCGTGGCCAGCGCGGTGTCGGCGAGCACGCCTTCGGCGGCCAGTTCGTAGGTGGCTTCGGGCAGGTGGCAGGGCAGGCCGGCCAGCGCAGGCAGCGGATCGGCTGGCGCCACACCGACCAGCACGCGCGCCAGCTTTCCGGCCGCGTCGGGCACCAGAGCGAACGTGCCCGGCGCCGCATCGAAGCCGCTCTCGCCGAGCCAGCGTCGCTGCGCCGCATCGAGCCGGCGGCGACTGGCCGCCAGGTGCGCCGCGTCGGTGGTCTCGACGGGAATGCCATGGCGCTGGCCAGGGCGGCGTTCGATCAGGGCAGACATGGGCGAATCCTTCCGGGGAAATGGCCCATGATGGCCATGCTCGCACGGAAGAACAATCGCTGTGGCGTCAGCCGCGCGGCGAGGAGGCTTCCAGCCAGTCGGCCAGCGCCGCCATGTCGGGCAGGTCGAGATCCGGCGGCGGGCCCATGCCGGGTGGCCACGGTTCGCCCTGGCGATTGATCCATGCCGTGCGCAAGCCGGCGTCGCGCGCGCCGACCATGTCCAGCGCGGGGTCGTCGCCCACGTGCAGTACCTGTCCCGGCTCGACGCCGAGCAGGGCGGCGGCGGCCAGGAAGATGCCGGGGTCGGGCTTGCCCACGCCATGGTCGCGGGCGCAGACGTGGTGGCGGAAGTGCCGCTCGATGCCGATGCGGCGCAGGTCGGCGTTGCCGTTGGTCAGGCTCGCCAGCGGCCAGCGGGCAGCGATGCGCTGCAGCGCGGGTTCGCTGTCGGGGAACAGCTGGACCTGGTTGCGCGCGGCGAAATAGATTTCCCACAACGCGTCGACCGGTGCGTCGGCGATACCGCTGGCCTCGAACACATGGCGCAGGGTCAGCTGGCGCTGGGTGGTGAAGTCGTGCGCCAGGTCGAGCCGCTCGGCGGCCACCTTGGCGCGCAGCTGGCGCATCGCGGTGATCGGCCACGCACGCGCCACTTGCGGATGGTGCCGTTGCAGCCAGGCGTCGACGGCCTGGTCGGCCCGTTCCAGCGCGGGCAGCACCGGCCACAGCGTGTCGTCCAGATCCAGCGTCAGCGCCAGCGGGCCCGGCACTCTGCCGGCGCCCGCCTCTGCGGCGCGGCTCACCCGGTTACCGCTTGCTGACGAGCAACACCTGGCCTTGCTGCAGGTTGTCGCTCTTGAGCCGGTTCCACGCGCGCAGTTGCGCCACGTCGACCGAATGCGCCTTGGCGATCGAGGACAGCGTGTCGCCGCGCACCACCTTGTACGTCGAATGGGCCTGCGTGGCGTCGGCGCTGACGCGGCGGAAATCCTTGCCGTTGGCCTGGCTCACCGTGGTGGCCGAGCCGCTGGCGCGATCGACACCGGTCACGGCGACATCACTGACGCTGCCGCTGACGCGCTCCAGCCGTGCGTCGTTCGCCGCACGCTCGCGGCGCGCTTCCAGCGCGTTGCGGGCCTGCACCGTGCGCTGCGAGGTGGGCGCAATGGCGGCGCGGGAGACGTAGGTGGCGCCGGGCGCCGAGATCGGCGTGCCCTGCGATCGCGCGCGCGCGCCGACCTCGGCCAGGATCGTGCTGCGGCGCTCGGCGTCCATCGCCGCCAGCCGCATGCCGTCCTCGTAGGGCACCACGCCGTGGCGACGCAGCGCAGCCTTGGCCGGCTCGGTCTTGAGGAACTCCACGAAATCCTGCGCCTGTTCGGCCTTGGCGCTGCGCGGATTGGTGACCAGATACAGCGGGATGAACAACGGGTAGCTGCCGTTGGCGATATTGGCCGTGGTCGGCGCGCGGCCGTTGATCGGAATCGCCTTCAGCTTGGGGTTGCCGCTGATGCCGGCCAGCATGGCCACGCCCAGGCCGTTGGGATTCAGCGCGATGCCTTCCTCCAGCTTGCGCGTGTTGACATACAGCCGCGGCGCGGCCACCGGCTGGTTGCCGCGGCCGAACAGCAGGCTGCGCAAGCTGTATTCCACGCCGTCGCCCGGGCTGGCCACCGCGTATACGTCGATCGGCGCGTTGCGGCCGCCGACCTCGCTCCAGTTGTGGATCCTGCCGTAGTAGATGTCGTGCACCTGCTTCAGCGTGAGGTTGCCGATCGGATTGGATGCCTGGGTGATGATCACCAGGCCGCTCCACGCCACCGGGGTGAAGGTCAGGCGGTCGTTCTGCGCGCTGCCGTCGGAGGGGCGCGCGCTGCCGGCGAGGTCGGCGGTGCCGTTGCTCACCGCGTCGAGGCCCGAGGCGGTGTTGAACGGCTGCAGCTCGATGCGCCCGTGGCCGGCCTTCGTCCATGCCTTGCCCACCTCGTTCATCACCGCGTTGGCGGTGGCGTCGTCGCCGCGCCAGACCAGGCTGCCGGACTGGGTGGCCGCGCTGGCCGCGGTGGAGAAACAGGCGCCGATCAGGGCGAGGCAGAACAGGCGAGCAAAGCGTACGGACATGATGATGCGAAACCCCGGCGTGATGAACTCATGACATGTGCGGGCGAGCCGGCCGATCGGGCCGGCTCATCCGTCTGGCGGCGTGGCGAAGGTGCGCGATCGAAAGCGGATGTGCAAACGGTGCGCGGCGCGTTCGACAAGCCGTCAGGATATTGGATCGGCCTGAACCCACAATATCAAGCGTTTTCTGGCGTTTGCGTGACGATGCGTCGCAGAGCGTGCGCGCCAACACGCCGTTCACGCGACCCACGTCCGGTTTTTCGAGTGGCCGATCTGTTGCGCCGTCAGTTGATCAGCACGTAGTGGCTGCCGTCAGCATCGGCCACCACCAGCACCAGCTGGCGCAGGCGCACGCCGGCCAGCCCGCGCAGCATGCGCAGGCTGGTGATGCGCTGGTTGCCGATGCCGATCACCACGTCGCCTGCCTGCAACCCCGCCTGGGCGGCGCGGCTGCCGGGCTGCACCGTGCTGACCGCGGCGCCGTACCAGCCCTGCTCGCGCCGGCCCTGGCTCAGCTCGCTGAAGCGCACGCCGGCCAGGCGCGGGTCGAGTTGGCCGCCGTCGAGGGTGGCCAGTTTCTCGGCGCTCAGCGTCGCGTTGACCTGGCGCGGCTGGCCGTCGCGCACGATGCCCAGCTGCAGGGTGCTGCCCAGCGGCAGCAGGCCTTCGGTGTTGCGCAGCTGCTGCACGCTCTGCAGCGGCTTGCCGTTGAGCGAGGTCAGCACGTCGCCCGGCTGCAGTCCGGCGCGCGCGGCAGCCGAACCGTCGCCGACCCCGGTCACTACCACGCCCTTGCTCTCCTTCAGGCCCAGCGCCTGCGCGATGCGCGGCGTGATCGCCTGCGCCTGCAGGCCCAGGCTGCCGCGCTCGACCTTGCCGTGCGCGATCAGCTGCTTCATCACCTCGGCGGTGAGGTTGCTGGGGATCGCGAAGCCGATGCCCACGTTGCCGCCCGAGGGCGAGAAGATCATCGTGTTGATGCCGACCAGTTCGCCGCGCAGGTTGACCAGCGGGCCGCCGGAATTGCCGGGGTTGATCGAGGCGTCGGTCTGGATGAAGTTCTGGTAGCTTGAGTCGCCCAGGCCCGAGCGCCCGAGTGCCGAGACGATGCCCGCGGTCACCGTCTGCCCCAGGCCGAACGGTTCGCCCACCGCCACCACGTAGTCGCCCACGCGCAGGGTGGAGGAGTCGGCCATCGGCAGCGCATGCAGACCACTGGCCTGGATCTGCACTACCGCCACGTCGGTCGCCGGATCGGTGCCGATCAGCTTGCCCTTGAAGCTGCGCCCGTCCTGCAGGGTCACGCTGATGTCGTCGGCGCCGGCGACCACGTGATTATTGGTCAGGATGTAGCCCTTGGCCGCGTCCACGACCACGCCCGAACCCAGGCTCTGCTCCACCCGCTCGCGCGGCGTGGGCGGCAGGCCGAAGAACTGGCGCACCATCGGGTCGTCGAAATACGCGTCGCGCACCGGCACGTGGGTGGTGCTGGAGATGTTCACCACCGCCGGTGTCACCCGGGTCAGCATCGGCGCCAGCGACGGCATCGGCTGGCCGTCGATCGCTGCCGGCAAGGTGGCCGCGCGCCCGGCGCCCGGCAGCGTGCCCAACGCGATCACCACGGCGGTCAGCAACCCGGTCAACCACGACGGCACGGAGGGATGGCGAGACGGCATGAGGGGCTCCTTGGCGGGGGTGAGTGCGGCGCTGATTCGACCGAGCGGCGGCGTGCGGGTTCCCGCCGGCCGATGCCGCTCGCAGGACTTTACTTCCCGGAGCGGCAGGGGTAACTTCCTCCCTTGGTAACAACCACAACATCTTGTGTTGAAGCGCCAATGCCGAGACTAGCACTGGTGCCAACCGCGGCGTTCTTGGGGAGGAGCCACTGTTGTCGGAAAGCCAGGGGGCGGGCAGGCCGGGAGGTCGTTCCCGCCCGTGATCTTCGTCGCCGTCGCGTCGCGAGCGACACCCTTACATCCCAATAAAAATCAACGGGGGCCGCGAGGCCACACCGAGAGGTCAGCAAAACGATGAGCACAATGCGTGCGCCAGCCAACCACCCCGCCACCGGCCGCGATGCTGCCGTGGACATCCCGCTGCAACCCGCCTCGTGGGACATCTGGGACAAGAAGTATCGCCTGAAGACCAAGACCGGCGAGCCGGTCGACGGCAGCATCGACGAGACCTACCAGCGCGTGGCGCGCGCGCTGTCCGAGGTGGAGGCCACCGACGAGCTGCGCGGCCACTGGTACGAGCGTTTCCTGTGGGCGCTGCGCCGCGGGGCCATCCCCGCCGGCCGCATCACCTCCAACGCCGGCGCGCTGGCGCACAAGCCGGCCACCAGCACGATCAACTGCACCGTTTCGGGCACCATCCACGATTCGATGGACGACATCCTGGAGAAGGTGCACGAGGCCGGCCTCACCCTGAAGGCCGGTTGCGGCATCGGCTACGAGTTCAGCACCCTGCGTCCGCGCAACGCCTATGTCTCCGGCGCCGGCGCGTACACCAGCGGCCCGCTGTCGTTCATGGACATCTACGACAAGATGTGTTTCACCGTCTCCAGCGCCGGCGGCCGCCGCGGCGCGCAGATGGGCACCTTCGACATCAGCCATCCGGACGCCAAGGAGTTCATCCGCGCCAAGCGCGAGGACGGCCGCCTGCGCCAGTTCAACCTCAGCCTGCTGATCACCGACGGCTTCATGGACGCGGTGGAAAACGACCTGGACTGGCCGCTGGTG
>CALCWL010000560.1 GCA_937906285.1 uncultured Rhodanobacter sp.
ACCGAACGCAAGCTCGGTCCATCCGAACTGGCCGCCCGCCTGGCGGGGCAGGACGCCGTGATCGTGGGCCTCAAGGATCGCATCGGCGCGGCCGAGGTGGGCGCCGCCGAGCGCCTGCGCATCGTGGCCAACCTGGCGGTGGGCTACGACAACATCGACGTCGATGCGATGAGCGCCGCCGGCATCGCGGTGTCCAACACCGCCGACGTGCTCAACGAGAGCGTGGCGGACTACGCCTGGGCGTTGCTGCTGGGCGCGGCCCGGCGCATGACCGCGGCCGAGCGCTGGCTGCGCGCCGGCCACTGGCACGCCACCGAGTTCAAGGCCTGGCTGGGCACCGACGTGCGCGGGCGCACCCTGGGCATCCTCGGCATGGGCCGCATCGGCCAGGCGATCGCGCATCGCGCCGTCGGCTTCGGCATGCCGGTGATCTATCACAATCGCTCGCCGCTGCCCGAGGAGGTCGAGCGCGCCTGCCGTGCGCGTCACGTCGACAAGGCGCAGTTGCTGGGCGAGTCCGATTTCCTGGTGCTGGCCTTGCCGCTGACCCCGCGTACCCGGCATGCCATCGGCGCGGCCGAGCTGGCCCTGATGAAGCCGACCGCGATGCTGATCAACATCGCCCGCGGCGGCATCGTCGACGACGCGGCGCTGGCCGCGGCCTTGCGCGACCGCCGTCTGGCCGGCGCGGCGCTGGACGTGTTCGAGGGCGAACCGAAACTGCATCCGGCGCTGCTCACGCTCGACAACGTGGTGCTCAGCCCGCATATCGCCAGCGCCACGACCGAAACCCGCCGCGCGATGACCTCGTTGGCGGTGGACAATGTGCTGGCGATGTTCGGCCATGGTCCGCATGCCGGGCGGCCGCCCAACATTCTCAATCCGAACGTGCTGTGAGCGGCACGCCTCTTCCTTCAGAGCAGACCCACCCATGAGTCAGAAGAGCAGTTACAAGGTCGCCATGGTCGGCGCCACCGGTGCCGTCGGCGAAACCCTGCTGGCGATCCTCGCCGAGCGCGAGTTCCCGGTCAGCGAACTGGTGCCGCTGGCCAGCGAGCGTTCCGCCGGCGAGCGGATCACCTTCGGCGGCAAGCAGGTCACGGTGCAGTTGCTGGACAGTTACGACTTCGCCGGTGTCGACATCGCGTTCTTCTCCGCCGGCGGCTCGGTCAGCCGCGAGCACGCGCCGCGTGCGGCGGCGGCCGGTGCGGTGGTGATCGACAACACCTCCGAGTTCCGCTACCAGGACGATATCCCGCTGGTGGTCAGCGAGGTCAACCCGCACGCGATCGCCCAGTACACCAATCGCGGCATCATCGCGAATCCGAACTGCTCGACCATGCAGATGCTGGTGGCGCTGGCGCCGATCCACCGCGCGGTGCAGATCGAGCGGATCAACGTGGCCACCTACCAGTCCGTCTCCGGCGCCGGCCGCAGCGGCATGGAGACGCTGGGGCGGGAGACCGCGGCGCTGCTGAACTTCCAAAGCGTGGAACCGGGCAAGAAATTCCCGGTGCAGATCGCGTTCAATGTGATCCCGCAGATCGACGATTTCCAGCCGAACGGCTACACCAAGGAAGAGATGAAGCTGGTGTGGGAGACCCGCAAGATCCTGGAAGACGAGTCGATCCAGGTGAACCCGACCGCGGTGCGCGTGCCGGTGTTCTATGGCCATTCCGAGGCAGTGCATATCGAGACCAGCGACAAGATCACCGTGGACGAGGCCCGCGAACTGCTGCGCCAGGCGCCGGGCGTGGTGCTGATGGACGAGCGCAAGCCTGCCGGCTATCCCACGCCGGTGGCGCAGGCCGCGGGCACCGACGGTGTGTTCGTCGGACGCATCCGCGAGGACATCTCGCACGAGCGCGGGCTGGACCTGTGGGTCGTCTCGGACAACATCCGCAAGGGCGCGGCGTTGAATGCGGTACAGATTGCCGAATTGCTGATCGAGGATTTTCTCTGACCATGCGTGTCCTGCTGTCTCTAGCTGCCGTCGCCATCCTGCTCGCCGCGCCGGCCTGCGCCGCGCCGCCGGCCGGCACGCCCCAGGACAGCTCGACTGCCGCGCCGGCGCTGCCGGCCGTACGGCAGCGAATGCGGCACAATCAGGTCGAGGTAAAGCGCCTGCAGCAAGAAGTGGCGCGCCAGGAGTCGGCCAGCCAGCGTGCCAGCCGCCGCCTGGCGCAGCAGGATGCGCAGATCGCCGAGTTGCGCCGCCAGTTGTCGCAAGTGCAGGCCGTGGTGCCTGATGACCACCCGTGACGGGGTGTCCGGGGCAAGAACCGGCAGCAGCAATGTGTCGCAAGTATTCGCCGCAGCTATTGTTGATTGCCCGTCTTGTAACTAAAGTGGCGGCACGGTGACGCGGCCGCCGCCCTGCTGGCGGCATCTTCTCAACAAGAAAGCGTCAGGGATTGCTCGGGGGATCATGCATGAATCGTTCGTTGAAGTTGTCGATGCTGGTAGCGCTGGCGCTGGGGAGCAGCCAGCTCCTGGCCGTGGACATGGGCCAGGTCCAGGTCAAATCGGCATTGGGGCAGCCGCTGCTGGCGGAGATCCCGTTGCACCCGGCCAGTCCGGCCGAGTTGCAGGGTCTCAAGGTGAAACTGGCTTCCAGCGAGCAGTTTGCCCGGGCCGGCATCGTTGGCGGGCGCACCGACATTCCGCTGCATTTCAGCGTTGCCACCGGTGCGCGCCCGGTGATCCGCATCACCAGCAGCGAGCCGGTGAACGATCCCTATCTCGACCTCCTCATTGAGGTGGACGGCAAGGACGGGCCGAGCGTGCGCGAGTACGCGATCCTGCTCGATCCGCCCGGCACGCATTCGACGGCGGCGGCAGTGAACCCGCCGGCGCCCACGGCACCGGCGCGCCAGGCCAGCCCGCCCCCCCGTCCGGCGCAGAGCGCGCCCGCGGCCACGCCGCAACCGGCAGCCGTCACCCGTGCGCCGGCCGCCGTCGCAGCAGCCGTCGAGAACGGCCGCGTCGCGGTCCAGAGCGGGCAGACGCTGTCGGGGATCGCCCGCAACGTGGCGCCGGCCGGCGTCGACGTGCGCCAGATGATGCTGGCCCTGCAGCAGGCCAATCCCGACGCCTTCTACCGCGACAACATCAATGCGCTCAAGAGCGGCGTGGTGTTGCGCGTGCCCAGCGCATCCGAAGCGCAGGCCATGACCCTGGCCGCGGCGGCTGCCGAGGTGAGCCGGCAAAACAGCGACTGGCGCGCCGGCACCCCGGTCAATCCCGCGATGGTGGCCGATGCGGCAACGCGCGCTTCCTCTTCGGGCTCGCCCACCACCGGCGCGACCGGCAACGAAGACCGGCTGGCGCTGGTGCCTCCACAGGCCGGCACCACCGGCGGCGGGCAGCCATCCGGCAAGACCGACCAGTCCTCTGCCAATTTGCGCGAGGAATTGCTGCGCTCGCGCGAAAGCTTGGCCAGCCTGCAGCAGCAAAGCGGCGACCTGAAGGCGCGGCTGAAAGACCTCGCCGACATCAATGCCAAGAACGAACACCTGCTGTCGTTGAAGGACAGCGAGATCGCCGAGTTGCAGGCCAAGCTGGCCGCGGCACGCAAAGGCGCTGCTGCGCCGGTGACCGCCCCGGCGGCCGCGGGCACGGTAGCGGAACCGGCTGCGATCGAGCCGGCGGTGGCCAGCGCCGGCTCCAGCGCCGAAGCCAGCGAGGGCCTGGCGGCCTCGGCCTCCTCCGGCGTTGCAACCCCGGTATCGGTGGCGACGGCAGGCACTGCGCTCGCGCCGCCCGGCTCGGCTTCGCTGGCCACTGCCAGTACGGCGATGGCCACGCCGGCACCGGCTGCCGCGGCGACTGTCGCGGCCAAGCCGGTGTCCGCACCCGCGCCTGCCCCGGCACGCGTGGTCGAACAGCCCTGGTACATGCAGACCTGGGCCTGGGCCGCTGCGGCCGGCGCGATCATTGTCTTGATCCTGCTCGCCGTCCTCGGTCGTCGCCGCAAGCCTGCGGCGGTCGCCAAGGCGGGTTCTTCCCTGGCCGATCGTTTCGGCGCCGCGCCGCCGGCGGGCGAGGGTGACGACGACCTGCTGGCCGATGGCGATACCGACCAGGAGCAACTGCTCGACCAGCTGGCCGAGC
>CALCWL010000561.1 GCA_937906285.1 uncultured Rhodanobacter sp.
GCGGCCCAGCGCGTGCAGACGGCATTCGACCAGATCAACACCCAACTGGGTCCGGCGGCGCCGTCGGGGATCGCGCCGGCGTCGCTCGGCTTCATCGAAGGCGCCGGCAACCTGCAGCACACGCAGGGCATCCCGGCGCTGCAGGATTCGCTGGAAAGCCTGTCGGGCCAGTTGCATGCGGCCAGCGCCGCGATGACGCTGGAGGCGATCAACGCCGGAACGCGCGCGTTGTCGGATCGTTTCGACACGCTGGTCGACAACCCGCAGCCCGGCGGCTGGACGCAGAACCTCGGCTATCACGGCGACCTGTCGCGCAGCGGCTACAGCAACGTCGGCGTCGACCTCAGCGGCTGGCTGGTCGGCCAGGATTACCGACTGGGCGGCGGCAATGCGGTGGCCGGTTATGCGATCAGCCAGAGCCAGGGCCTGGGCCGGCTGGCCGGGAGCGCCGACCAGGGGCGCAGTCACGCGCTGGAGGGCATGCTGTACGGCGGCATCATCCACGGCTCTTGGTACACCATGGGCCGCTTCGGAGTGGGCAGCTATCGCGAGATGATGCGTCGCCAGGTGCAACTGGGCAACCAGGTCGCCGGTGTGGCCAGCAACGTCAACGGCCGTTATGGCGTGGCCTATGGCGAGAGCGGCTACCGTCTCGCTCTGGGCCGCACCGAGCTGACCCCGTACGTCGACATGCAGTACGCCCAGCTGCAACGCGATGGCTTCAACGAAGCCGGCGCCTACGGCTTCGGCCTGAAGTCGGGGGCGCAGACCACCGCGCTGTGGCAGGCAGGCCTGGGCGTGCGCGCCACGCGCACGTGGGCACTGGCGCATGGCGGCAGCCTCAGCCTGCGCACGCGCCTGCTGTGGCAGCAGAGCTTCGGCTTGCGTGGCGAGTGGGTCGATGCCAGCTTCAGCGGGGTCAACCAGTTTGCCCCGGTCGGCGGCATCGGGCTGGCACGCTACGGCAGTGTGCTCGGCACCACGCTGGACTGGCAGATGAGCCCGGCCGCCAGCCTGCAACTGGGTTACGACCGCTATGCCGGCCAGCACCAGCAAGGCCAGACCGGTACCGTCAGCTTCAACTGGACATTCTGAAGCACGTGGCCCATGCGTAACGAAAAGGCCCGCGTCGTGCGGGCCTTTTCATGTCTGGCGCTTCCCTCGGAGCCCTGTTGCATGCCTTGCCGTGGAACAGTTCGCGGCCGATCGGCATGCGCCGGAATTTGGTTCGATGTGCCGGCGCCGATGTCTTTGTCGGCGCACGTCGATCATGCCTTGCCGTGGAACAGTTCGCGGCCGATCAGCATGCGCCGGAATTCGGTTCGATGTGCCGGCGCCGATGTCTTTGTCGGCGCACGTCGATCATGCCTTGCC
>CALCWL010000562.1 GCA_937906285.1 uncultured Rhodanobacter sp.
TGCAGAAGGCTCAGCTCGCGCAACAGGTGCTCGGGCTTTACGAGCAGGACTACATCAAGGCATGGGACGACGTGCTCGCCGACCTGCAGTTGCAGCCCATCAACAACATCCAGGACGCCAGCGCCATCGCCGCCAAGCTGGCCGGGCCCAACTCGCCGCTGAAACTGTTGCTCAAGGTAGTTCGCGACAACACCAGCGACCTGATGCGCGCGCCGCCCGGCGATGCCGCCGACAAGGCCGAGGACGTGGCCAGGAAGCTGGCGCAGAAGCGTGCCACGCAAACTGCACTGGCGCGGGCGCTGGCGCAGGCCGGGGCCACCGGTGCGGCGGGTGGTGATGCAGCCAGCGAGAAACCGGGCAAGGTCATCAGCGACCATTTCGCCGAGATCGACAAGCTCACCGAGGGCGCGCCCGGCGCGCAGCCGATCGACCAGACCCTGAAGACGCTGGACGACCTCAGCAAGACCTTGCTGACCATGGGCGATTTCAGCAACGCCGCCGGCCAGCCCAACCCGCAGTTGCTGCTGGCCCAGCAGGCCGCCGCGCAACTGCCGCCGCCGGCCTCCAACTGGTTCGCCGCGCTCACCGGCAAGAGCCAGGCGCTGGTGGCCAGCGGCACCAAGAGCGCGCTGGACGACCAGTACCAGCAAGCGGTCGGCAAGGACTGCGCCGATTTCACCCGCGGCCGCTATCCGTTCTCGCCGTCGAGCAACAACGACATCCCGCTGCAGAACTTCGGCGAGCTGTTCGGCTATGGCGGGCGCTTCGACAGCTTCTACAACCAGACGGCCGGCAAGCTGATCGACGCCAGCGGCCGCAACTGGCAGTGGAAGACCGGGCCCGGGGCGATCAGCGGCTCGGCCGGAATGCTGGCGCAGTTGCAGGGTGCCGACCGGATCAAGCAGATGTTCTTCCGCAGCGGCAACCTGCCGGAGGTGGACTTCACCTGGCTCACTCCGGTGCTCGATGCCGGCATCGGCAAGCTGGTGATCGACGTCGATGGGCAAAAGTACGAATACCAGCCCGGTGGCGCGACCAACGTCAGCATGAAATGGCCCGGACCGCAGCCTGGCCGCGTGTCCATCTCCGCCTATGACGCCGCGGGCAACCTGCTTACCACGTTCGACTATCGCGGCGACTGGGCGTTCTTCCGTGCGCTGCAGGCGGCCAACTTGCAGAAGCAGTCCGACCTGCGCTTCGTGGCCAGTTTCAATTTCGGCGGCCACGTGGCGAAGGTGACGCTGCAGGCCAACAACCTGAAGAACCCGTTCCTGAGCAACGCCCTGTCCAGCTTCCGGTGCGGAGGCTGAACGCGTGCCGCCCTCGGTCGCAGGCTTTTTCGGCAAGCTGCCCTGTGCGGGGGATTTCGTGCAGCGGCGGCTGAGCGCCAGCTTCGTCGATGCCTGGGACCGGCACTTCGAGACGGCCGTGGCGCACAGCCGCGACGCGCTGGGCGACATCTGGCACGAGGCGTACCACGCCAGCCCGGTGTGGCGTTTCGCGCTCGCGCCGGGCGTGTGTGGCGAGGCGGCGTGGACCGGCGTGATGGGGCCGGGCGCCGATCGCGTCGGGCGCTGCTTTCCGATGGTGATCGCCGCGCCGCTCTCCCATGTCACCGCGGCCATCCGCGATGGTGCGGGATGGTTCGAACGCGCCGAGCAGTTGCATCGCGCGGCACAGGCCGATGCGAGCGTCGGCGTGGACGACTTCGACGCGCTGGTCGCAGCCCTGGGCGGCCCGATCGACGGTGGCCAGCCGCCCCCCGATCTGTGGCATGAGGTGGACTGGACGGCGGCCAGCCACTGGCGCTTGCCGTTGCCCGCGCGCGGCGGCGCGACAGCGGCCCTCGCCGATCTGTGGGCGCGCCTCGGCGGTATCCCCGGGCGCTGGTGTCTGTGGTGGACCGATGGCGCGGGGCGTGTCCCGGCCAGTGTGCTGGTGACTGATGGCCTGCCACGCGCCGAGGCTTACGTCGGCTTGCTCGATGCCGGACAGGGTGGGGCGACTTGGCGAACGCTGGGCAGCTTCGACCGCGAGGCGCCGCGCGCGCCGGCGTTGGCGGCGCTGGAATCGCCGTTGCCCGCGGCCTTCGACTCGTGGTTGCCGGACGACCTGGATCTGCTGGCCGACCTCGGCGGCACTCAGCCCGCGGCGGCCGCCGCTTCCGCCGTGGCACCGGACGAGGTGACGATCACACCAGCGATGGCGACCGCGGCGCCGGCCGCACAAGCCGATGCGGTGGCCGGCCTTGCCGTGCTGCAACGGCCGGACGTGGGCCTGAGCCTGGTCGCCGCCGAGGTAGGCGTGGCCGATCCGCGCCAGCAGGCGGTGGCCGCGGTGGCGGCGATTGCCGGCGACATGCTCGGCGCCGAACTGATCGGCGGCATGCAGGTGCTGCGCACGCGCATCATGGCGTTGAACCCGCAACTGCGGCAGTTCGGCGAGGACCTCGTCGACCCGGTGCCGGAGGATTGTGCGGTGATCGCCGCGCACGTGGCCAACGGTCAGGCCGCGTTGCTGCGCATCGGCGCGGCGGCGGGTTGGCACTGGCGGCACGGCCGGCTGCAACCGTTCTTCGCGCGCAGCGACGCGCCGCCTGCCGCCAGTGCCGGCGACGGCGACGGCGACGACCTCGACGACCTGCTGTTCAGCCCCGTGTCGCTGGCTGCTCCCGGCCTGGGTGCGACCGCGCAACCGACCTGCGGCGAGGTCAGCTGTGCGCTGCAGGCCGGCGACCGACTACTGCTGATGGCCTCGCATCCGCTGCTGCAGCTGCCGCCGGAGCTGCTGGCGCGCAGCCTGGCGGCAGGCACCTGCAGCGAGGCGCGCGCACGCATTGCGGCGGCTGCCGGACTGGGCACCAGTCCCGACCACTGGCCGTTGGCGGTCATCGAGGTGCACGCATGACCACGCGCTATGTTTCCGCCGGCCGCACGGTGACCGGCAAGGTGCGCAAGCACAACGAGGACGCGATCCTGGTGCGCGACGAAGTCGGCCTGTGGGTGGTGGCCGACGGCCTGGGCGGTCACGCTGCCGGCGACTACGCCAGCAACATGATCGTCGAGCGCCTCGGCGCGCTTCCGCGTGCCGGCAGCGTGTTCGATTTCATCGAGTCGATCGAGGACACCCTGGTCGGGATCAATGCGGAACTGCTGCAGACCGCCGCCTCGCGTGGCGTCGACCTGATCGGCTCGACCGTGGTGGTGCTGGTGCGCGACACCGATTTCACGCTGTGCGGCTGGGTCGGCGACAGTCGCGCCTACTGCTGCGAGAACGGCCGCCTGCGCCAGATCACCCGCGACCACGTGCATGGCGGCGACGTCGACGTGACCCATTTCGGTGCCGGTGCCGCGCCGCCGCCGGCTGCCGGCTCGGGCGTGCTGACCCGCGCCGTGGGCGCCGAGGATCAGTTGTTCGTCGACTGGGTGGTCGCGGGGAGTCAGCCCGGCACCACGTTCGTGCTGTGCTCGGACGGCATCAACAAGGAGATGTCCGACAGCGA
>CALCWL010000563.1 GCA_937906285.1 uncultured Rhodanobacter sp.
CCGCACCGTGGCGTGGAGCGCCGCCCTGTCCGGCAACATCACCACCGCCGAGGGAGACCGAGATGCTCAACCGTAGACGCAGCGACCGCAACCGCGGCAGTTCCGAAACCAGCCTGATCGCCCGCGGCACGGTGATTCGCGGCGATTTGCGCTTCAGCGGCGCCTTGCACCTGGACGGGCGCATCGAGGGCACCGTGCTGGCCGAAGGCGACGACGCCATGTTCACCCTCAGCGAGCACGGCGAGGTGCAAGGCGAGGTGCGCGTGCCGCAGGCGGTGATCAACGGACACATCACTGGCGACGTGCATGTCAGCGTGCGGCTTGAGCTGGCGCCGCTGGCGCGCATCGATGGCGACCTGCGCTACCACACGCTGGAAATGGCCGCCGGCGCCCAGGTCAACGGGCGCATGGCTCGCCAGGCCGAACCGGCGCAGCGCGCGCTGGCGGCGCCGGAAGCCGACGCCACCGGCAGCGACGAGGAAGCCTTGCCGGCCTGACGCGGTATGCTTGCGTCTGTCCGCCTCCATCCCCATTCAGATCGCCATGGAAACCATCGTCGCCATCCCCGATTACCGCAGCGGCGGAGCCCCGCTGGAATTCACCGCGGCCGCCGCGCACAAGGTGCATGAGCTGATTGCCGAGGAAGGTAATCCGGAACTCAAGCTGCGCGTGTACATCTCCGGCGGCGGCTGTTCCGGTTTCCAGTACGGTTTCACCTTCGACGAGGCCCAGGCCGAGGACGACCTGGCGGTCGAGCGCGAGGGCGTCACCCTGCTGTGCGATCCGCTGTCGCTGCAATACCTCACCGGCGCACAGATCGACTACGCCGAAAACCTCAGCGGCGCGCAGTTCGTGATCAGCAATCCGAACGCGAAGACCACCTGCGGCTGCGGCTCCTCCTTCACCGCCTGACGCCCTCGCCATGGATCAGGCCAGGCTGCCGCGCCCCAACACCTTCGCCGGCCTGAGCCTGGTGCTCGATCGCATGGCCGAGCATCGCGACGAGGCGACGTGGGTGGCCGCGCAGGCCCACGCGGACGCCGCACGCTACCTGCTGCTGGATGCCACCGGCGAGGCCTACCTCCGCCGCGACGGCGACGCGCTGCGCTGGCTCACCGCCACCGAGCGCACGCAATGGCTGGCCGACACGCGCGCCACCTTGCTCGGCATCGCGCACAAGCGGCCACGCTTCCTGCTGGTGGTGGACGATCACGGGCAGGCGCAGGCGCTGGAGGCCGCGCTCGATGCGCGCCGGATGAGCCTGCGCGGCGCCGGGTTGCTGCTGGCGGCGGACGAGGCCGGCTTGTTCGCCTACGCCAAGGGATTGTCGCACTGGCAACGCGAGACGCGGTTCTGCGCGTACTGCGGCGGGCCGTTGCAACTGGTGGCCTCCGGGCATCGCGCGCAATGCCGCAACGCGGATTGCGCGCGCCTGCATTTCCCGCGCACCGATGCGGCGGTGATCATGCTGGTGGAACACGATGGCGCCTGCCTGCTCGGCCGCCAGCCGGGCTGGCCGCCGCACCGCTATTCCACCCTGGCCGGCTTCGTCGAGCCGGGCGAGGCGCTGGAAGACGCGGTACGCCGCGAGGTGGCCGAGGAGTCGGGCGTGATCGTGGACGAGGTGCACTACCACTCCTCGCAGCCGTGGCCGATGCCGGCATCGCTGATGGTCGGCTTCATCGCCACCGCGGTGTCGCGCGAGATCCGCATGCGCGACCTGGAACTGGAAGACGCGCGCTGGTTCACGCCGAAGCAGATCGTCGACGGCATCGCCGACGGCAGCTTCCTGCCGTCCACGCGCTTGTCGGTGTCCAACCGGTTGCTGGCGCACTGGCTGCAGACACGCGCGGGACTCGACCTGGACGCGCTGACCGCGGTCACCTCGGCCGCCTGATCCGCCGGCACGTCCGGCCGGATGCCCGTCAGCGAGCCGTGGACGCGCTCGTTACAATGCGGCCATCGTCCGGGAGTTCGTCGCCATGGCCATCCGTCTGCTTGTCGCCCTGATTGCCCTGGGCTTGCTGCATGTCGCGCCACAGCTGGCCAGCTGGCGCCGTGACGGCCTGTTCCGGCGCTGGGTGGCGCAGCTGTCCGATACCAGCGGCGCCGGCCGCGTGCTGCTGGCGCTGGCGCCGCCAGTGCTGCTGTGCGCGCTGCTGGCCTGGCTGTTCGGCCACACCGTGCTGGGCGAGTTGCTGCCGCTGCTGTTCGCCGTGGTGGTGCTGATCTACTGCTTCGGTCCGCGCGAGTTCGAGCGCGACCTGGAGGACATCCTGGCCGCGCCCGACAGCGTCAGCCGCGAGGCCGCGGCGCAGCGTCTCTCCGACGACGGCCGCCCGGTGCGCTGGCACGCGCCGGCACTGGGCGAGGCGATCGTCTACGCCGCCTTGCGCCGGCGCTTCGCCGTGCTGCTCTGGTTCTTCCTGCTCGGCCCGGTCGGTGCGCTGCTGTACCGACTGGCGCAGACGCTGGGACGTGACGACTCGCTGGCGCTCGACGGCGACAGCCAGCATGTCGCCCGCTACCTGGCCAACGCGCTGGACTGGCTGCCGGCGCAGGTGCTGACCTTCACCCTGGCCGTGGTCGGCCACTGGGATGCGGTCATCGGAGCATGGCGACGCTGGCACACCCAGGCCGCGCCCACCAGCTGGTACCAGCGCGGCCCGGGCTTCCTCGGCGCCGCGGCGCAAGCCGACGTGCGCATCGACATCGAGGCCGGCGACGGCTATGCCGAGGAACACAGCGATCCGCTGGACGAACTGCGCCGCCTGCGCAGTGCCCTGCTGCGCGCACTGCTGGCATGGCTCAGCGTGGTGGCCTTGCTGGTGATCGGCAGCTGGATGCGTTGAAGTCGACGCTCAGGCAAGTTGCCCGCGCAACTCGCGAACCCTGGCTTCCAGCGATGCGGCGCTGGCCGCCTGCGGCGGCACCGACGCGTCGACGACCAGTTCCACGCGCGCCCGGAAGCGTCGCGGCAGGCGCATGCGCCCCAACCGGGTGTCGCGCCGGCTCCACACGCTGCCCCACAACCCGCGCAGCGCCAGCGGCACCACCGGCACCGGACGGCGGGCCAGGATCTTTTCCAGCCCCGGCCGGAACGGCGCGATCTCGCCGTCGGCGGTCAATCCGCCCTCGGGGAAGATGCACACCAGCTCGCCCTCGGCCAATGCAGCGTCGATCGCGTCGTACGCCTGCTGCAGCACGGCCGGGTTTTCCTTGTGGCCGGCGATCGGAATGGCCTTGGCGGTACGGAACACGAACCGCAGCAGCGGCACGTTGAAGATCCGGTAATACATCACGAAGCGCGCCGGTCGGCGCAGGTTGGCCATCAGCAGCAGCGCGTCCATGAAGCTGACGTGGTTGCACACCAGCAACGCCGGACCCTCCTCGGGAAGGTGCTGCATGCCGTCCACGCGCACGCGATAAAGCGTATTCACCAGCACCCAGGTGATGAAGCGCATCAGGAACTCGGGCACCAGGGTGAAGATGTACACCGCCACCAGCACGTTGAGCAGGGCGGCGAGCAGGAAGATGGTGGCCGCGTCCATGCCCAGCCGACCCAGCACCAGCCCGAACCCCGCGGCAAGCACGATCAGCAAGGCATTGATGATGTTGTTCCCGGCGATCACCCGCGACAGCCGCTCGCGCGGCGTGCGCGACTGCACGAAGGCGAACAGCGGCACCACGTAGAAACCGGCGAATGCACCGATGGCGGTGAGGTCGAGCACGACGCGCCAGCTGCCGGTACCGTGCAGGAACGCCAGCCAGTCCAGGCCGCGCGTGGCCGCAAGCCCGTGCCGGGCCAGGTACAGGTCGACGCCGAACGCGGTGAGGCCGAACGCGCCCAGCGGCACCAGGCCGATTTCCACCCGCTTGCCGGACAGCTTCTCGCACAAGAGCGCACCAACGCCGGTGCCGATGGAGAACAGGGTGAGCACCAGCGTGTTGACCGAGCCGTCGCCGCCCAGCGTCTCGCGCGTATAGATCGGCAACTGCGCGATCAGCACGGTGCCGAAGAACCAGAACCAGGAGATGCCCAGCACCGCGTTGAACACCGCGCGATCGGCACGGGTGATGCCCAGCACACGCGCGGTTTCGCTGAACGGGTTCCAGTTGAACTTCAAATCAGGCGCGGTCGCCGGCGCGGCCGGAATGCGCCGGCTGGCCAGGTAACCGGCCACCGCCACCGCGATGGTCGCGCCGGAGGCCAGCAGGGGACCGGCGCCGGCCACCAGCATCAGCGAGTTGCCGGCGATCATGCCCACCAGCATCGCCATCTGAGTGCCCATCTCGACCAGACCGTTGCCGCCGACCAGTTCCTCGTTCTTCAGCGCCTGCGGCAGGATCGCGTACTTGATCGGCCCGAACATGGTCGAGTGCATGCCCATCATGAACAGCACCACCAGCAGCAGCAAGGTGTGGTGGGTGTAGAAGCCGTACGCAGCCAGCACCATCGCCGCGATCTCGAACAGCTTCACGTAGCGGATGATGCGGCTCTTCTCGTACTTCTCCGCCAGCTGGCCGGCAGTGGCGGAAAACAGGAAGAACGGGATGATGAACAGAGCCGGCGCCAGGTTGGTGTAGATCCCCACAGTGCGGTCGTCCAGCCCCATCTGGAACGCCACCAACATCACCAGTGCATTGCGGAATGCATTGTCGTTGAAGGCGCCCAGCGCCTGAGTCCAGAAGAACGGCGCGAAACGCCGCTTGCCGAGCAATCCGAATTGGCTCATGCCTTGTCCTGTGATGGGTCCCCGGCGCCACCACGGCCGGCGGCGACCGGGCGACGGTAGCAGCTGTGGCGCACCGGACGAAAGATCGACACGGCATGAAACTCCCCGCCATTCACGCGGTCGCAACTTGGTTGCCGGCTCCGGCTCCGGCTCCGGTTCGGGGTCGATGGCTTGGCACGGCACCGGCGGCGGGCGCAAAATGCTGCGTGGACGACCCGGCTTCCGGCCGCGGCGATCGTCTCCTGAATACCTTGCGCCCCGGTGCAGTCTCCCACCCTACCGACATGGCCATTCCCATGAGCAAGTCCTCTCCCCAGGTTTCCGGCGGCACCTTCGCCGACCGCATCCGGCTGCTGATCCAGCGAGTCGGCAGCGCCACCGAGATCGCCCGCATGTGCGGCTTCTCCGAGGGCGTGGTGCGCAGCTGGCGCGACGGCAACACCGATCCCTCGCGCGCACGCTGCGTCACCTTGGCGCGCACGCTGGGCATCTCGCTGGTATGGCTGGTGGCCGGCGAGGGCAGCATCCAGATCGACCCGACGCTGACCACGCAGGATGACCAGCACAGCAGCCAGATCGTGCGCACCCAGCGCGTCCACACCAAATCCGCGGCGGTCACTCGTTTGCCGCTGTCGGCGCACATGCAGGGGTTGGACCCCCAGCGTCTGAACACGGCGATGCAGATGCTGCAATCGGAACTGGATCTGGCCGGCAGCGGGCTGGGCCTGGCCGAGAACACCGACCTGCTCACCGAGCTGTACGAAATCCTCGGCCCGGGCGGCGTCAATGTGGACGCCAGTGCAATGATGGCGTTCAACCGCCACCTCGCGCAGCGCCTGCGCGACGGTCGCCTGGCCGCCGCCACCACGGCCTGAGGCCCGGACCCGGACCCGGACCCGGACACCGGACACCGGACCCGCGGCCCGGTGTCAGAGCAGGGCGATGTCCGCCACCGTGCTGAACTGGCTCTTCAACTGGTTCAGCAGCGCCAGTCGATTCGCCCTCACGGCGGGGTCCTCGGCATTCACCAGCACGCTGTCGAAGAACGCGTCCACCGGCGCCTGCAGCTGCGCCAGGCGGGCCAGCACGGCGGCGTAGTCGCCGGCGGCTTCTGCCGCCGCGCTGTCCTGTCGCGCGGCAGCCAGCGCGTCGGCCAGTTCGCGCTCCGCATCGGCCTCGAAACAGGCTGGGTCGACTGCCCGCCCGAGCAGCGGCGCGCCAGCTTCCTCGGCCTGCTTGCGCAGGATGTTGGCGACGCGCTTGTTGGCCGCGGCCAGGCTCGCCGCCTCGGGCCGGCGGCCAAACTCCACCACGGCGCGCAGGCGCCGGTCGAAATCGGCCACGCTGGCCGGCTGCACCGCCATCACGGCCTCGAAGGCGCCGTGTTCGAAGCCCTGCTCGGCGTAGTAGCTGCGCATCCGCTCGTGCACGAAGTCGAGCAGGTCCTCCAGCAGGATCGCGCGCCGCGCACCCGCCTGCAGCGCCGGCGGCTTGCCGTCCTTGCCCGGCTTGAGACCCGCCGCGAGGGCGCCGTCGGGCAGCTGTTCCAGCGCCTCGATGAAGCTGGCGCGCAGATCCAGTTCCAGGCCGCCCTCGATCAGCGTGCGGGCCAGGCCCAGCGCCGCGCGGCGCAACGCGAAGGGATCCTTGTTGCCGCCGGGTTTCATGCCGATGGCGAAAATGCCGGCCAGGGTATCGAGCCGCTCGGCCACCGCCAGCACCTGGCCCAGCCGGTCCGCGGCAATGCGGTCGCCGCCGAAGCGCGGGCGGTAGTGGCTGTCCAGCGCCTCGGCCACCTCCGCCGGCTCACCGTCGTGCGCGGCGTAGTAGCGCCCCATCACGCCCTGCAACTCGGGGAATTCGCCGACCATGCGGGTCAGCAGGTCGCACTTGGCCAGGCTGGCCGCGCGCGTCGCCAGCGCCGCGTCGACGCCGACCCGGTTGGCCACCACCCGCGCCAGTTCGGCCACGCGCACGCTCTTGTCCCACTGGCTGCCCAGCGCCTGCTGGTAGGTGACGTTTTTCAGCTGCTCCTGGTAGCTGGCCAGCGGCGTCTTGAGGTCCTCGTCCCAGAAGAACCTGGCGTCGGCGAAGCGCGGCCGGATCACCCGCTCGTAGCCGCGGCGGATCTCGGCCGGGTCCCTGCTCTCGATGTTGGCGATGCCGATGAAGTGCTCAGTCAGCTTGCCCTCGGCGTCGAAGACCGGCACGAATTTCTGGTTCGCCACCATGGTGGTGACCAGCGCCTCGGGCGGCACCGCCAGGAAGCCGCGCTCGAAGGTGCAGGCGATCGCCACCGGCCATTCGGTGAGGTTGGCCAGCTCGTCCAGCAGCGCGTCGTCCAGCTGCGGCACGCCGCCGGTGCCCTGGGCAGCCTGCCTGATCTGCTGGTGGATGCGTTCGCGCCGCTCGCGCGGGTCGGCCAGCACCTTCGCGGCCCGCATCGCGTCGAGCCAGCCATCGGCATCGGCCACGTGCACCGGCTGCGGATGCATGAAGCGGTGGCCGCGGGACTTGCGCCCGCTGGCCAGGCCCAGCACCTCGCCGTCGATGATGTCGGCGCCGTGCAAAATCACCAGCCAGTGCACCGGCCGCACGAAGCTGTAGTCGTGGTCGGCCCAGCGCATCGGCCGCGGGATCGGCAGCGACTTGAGCGCCTCGTCGATGATCTCCGGCAGCAGGGCCACCAGTGGCCGGCCGGGCTTCACCGCGCGCCAGACGAACCACGCGCCCTTGTCGGTCTCGAGCTTCTCCAGCTGGCCGACGTCGACGCCGCAGGACTGGGCGAAGCCGAGCAGGGCCTTCGACGATTGCCCTTCGGCATCGAGTGCGGCGGCCACCGGGGGGCCGCGGCGCTCGACGGTCTGCTCCGGCTGCGCTGGCGCCACCGCGGGAATGAAGGCCACCAACCGGCGCGGCGACGCGTAGGCCATCGCCTGGTCCAGCCCGGCGCTGACGCCGCGCGTGGCCAGACCATCGACGATGCCGCGCAGGAATGCCGCGGACAATTCGTCCAGCGCGCGCGGCGGCAGTTCTTCGGTGCCCAGTTCGATCAACAGCGACTTGCCGGCGTTCATGCGGCCTGCTCCTGGTGGGCACCAGCGTGCTTGAGGCCGGGAAAGCCCAGCTTCTCGCGTTGCGCCACGTAGGCCTCGGCGACGGCGCGCGACAACGCGCGCACGCGCAGGATGTAGCGCTGGCGCTCGGTGACGCTGATCGCGCGGCGCGCATCGAGCAGGTTGAAGGTGTGGCTGGCCTTCATCACCTGCTCGTAGGCGGGCAGCGGCAGGTTGGCCGCCACCAGCTTGTTCGCCTCGCCCTCGCAGACATCGAACCAGCGCAGCAGCTCGGCCACGTTGGCGTGCTCGAAGTTGTAGGTGCTCTGCTCGACTTCGTTCTGGTGGAACACATCGCCGTAGGTGACGGTGCCGCGCGGGCCGTCAGTCCAGACCAGGTCAAAAACGCTATCCACGTTTTGCAGGTACATGGCCAGGCGCTCCAGGCCATACGTGATCTCGCCGGTGACCGGCCGGCACTCGATGCCGCCGGCCTGCTGGAAGTAGGTGAACTGGGTGACCTCCATGCCGTTCAACCACACCTCCCAACCCAGTCCCCAGGCACCCAGCGTGGGTGATTCCCAGTTGTCCTCGACGAAGCGCAGATCGTGCACCAGCGGGTCGAGGCCGAGCTCCTTCAGCGAGCCGATGTACAGCTCCAGGATGTTCTCCGGGTTCGGCTTCATCACCACCTGGTACTGGTAATAGTGCTGCAGGCGGTTCGGGTTTTCGCCGTAGCGGCCGTCGGTGGGGCGACGCGACGGCTGCACATAAGCGGCCGACCAGGGCTCCGGGCCGAGCGCACGCAGGAAGGTGGCCGGATGGAACGTACCGGCGCCCACTTCGGTGTCCAGCGGCTGCAGCAGTACGCAACCCTGCGCCGCCCAGTAGCGGTTGAGGGTCTGGATCACATCCTGGAAGGTGCGCGCGGACATGGCTTTCCGTGACCTGGGTTAAAGCGCGTTAGTATAGCCGCAGCTCGCTTTGCGGCTGGAATTTCCGGCTGGCGGAGCCTCGCACAGGACACTTGCCGGATGGCTGCATCGCCACAAATTGCCTCGCTGCTCGGCCGTCGTGGCCGACTCGAACTGGACGAGGTGCTGGCCGCGCTGGTGGTCGACGGTTACGCGCTCGCCGAGGATGCGAAGAACGTGCGCATGGGCGCGCGCGCCGGCCGCAGCACGGTGGAGCTGCACCCGCTGGTGGTGATCGCCAACGCCAAGTTGATCAACCAGCGCGAGCCCGGTCGGCCGTTGAGCCTGGAGACGCTGGCCGAGTGGCTGGCCGGCCATGCCGGCTTGCCGTACCTCAAGATCGATCCGATGAAGATCAACGCAGCCACGGTCACCCAGGTGGTGAGCCTGGCCTACGCGAAACGGCACCGCATCCTGCCGATCGCGGCGACCGTGGGCGAGGTGACGTTCGCCACCAGCGAACCGTTCGACGACGGCTGGGCGCCCGACCTCGCACACATGCTGCGGCGGGACATCAAGCGCGTTGTCGCCAGCCCGCTCGACATCAACCGCTACCAGCAGGAGTTCTACGGCGTTCAGCGCTCGATCCAGCTTGCCCAGGACGCCAAGACCGGGAGCGACAGCTCCTCGGCGATCCTCAACTTCGAGCAGCTGGTGGAGTTGGGCAAGAGCGGCGAGGTCGGTGCCGACGATCGCCACGTGGTGCACATCGTCGACTGGCTGCTGCAGTACGCCTTCGAGCAGCGCGCCTCGGACATCCATCTGGAACCACGACGCGAGACTGGCTATATCCGCTTCCGCATCGACGGCGTCATGCAGAAGGTGTTCGAGTTGCCGGCGCCGGTGATGACCGCGGTCACCGCGCGCATCAAGATCCTCGCGCGCATGGACGTGGCCGAGAAGCGCCGCCCGCAGGACGGCCGCATCAAGACCCGCTCGGCCTCGGGACGCGAGGTGGAGTTGCGCATCTCCAACATGCCCACCGCCTTCGGCGAGAAGGTGGTGATGCGCATCTTCGATCCGGACCTGGTGGTGAAGGATTTTGCCCAGCTGGGTTTCTCGCCCGGCGAGGCGGAGAACTGGCGCAACATGGTCGAGCGCCCGCACGGCATCGTGCTGGTCACCGGCCCCACCGGCTCGGGCAAGACCACCACGCTGTACTCCACGCTCAAGCATCTGGCCACGCCGGAGCTCAACGTGTGCACGGTGGAGGATCCGATCGAGATGGTCTCGCCGGAGTTCAACCAGATGCAGGTGCACGCGGCGATCGATCTCGATTTCGCGGCCGGCGTGCGCACGTTGCTGCGGCAGGATCCGGACATCATCATGGTCGGCGAGATCCGCGACCTGGAGACCGCACAGATGGCCGTGCAGGCCTCGCTCACCGGCCACCTGGTGCTGTCCACCCTGCACACCAACGACGCGCCCAGCGCGGTCACCCGCCTGCTCGACCTCGGCGTGCCGCACTACCTGATCCAGTCCACCCTGACCGGCGTGGTGGCGCAACGCCTGGTGCGCACGCTGTGCCCGCACTGCAAGCAGGCCACCACTCAGGATCCTCTGGCGTGGAACGTGCTGACCCACGGCTGGACGGTGCCGCTGCCGGCGCAGGTGTACAAGCCGATCGGTTGCCTGGAGTGCCGCAACACCGGTTTCCTGGGCCGCACCGGCATCTACGAGATGATGAAGCTCTCGCCGCGATTGCGCGGCATGATCTCTGCCCAACTCGATCTGAGCGGCTTCGGCCAGGCCGCGCTGGCCGAGGGCATGCGCCCGTTGCGCATTTCCGCTGCCGACCAGGTCGCCGCCGGCTTGACCACGGTGCAGGAAGTGCTCACCGTGTTGCCGCCGATCGACGGCTTCACCGATGACCAGCTCTAGCGCGTCGACCTTGTCCCGAGACTCTGCATGAAACCCGTCCTGATCATTCGCACCGGCCGGGCGCCGGACAGCATCCGTGCGCGTCACGGAGATTTCCCGCACTGGTTCCGTGTCGCCGCGGGGCTGCATCCGGAGCGCCTGCGCATTGTCGACGTGGCGGCCGGCGAAACGCTGCCTGCCGCGGCCGAGGTGGCCGGCGCCATCGTCACCGGCTCGGCCGCGATGGTCACCGAGAAACTGCCCTGGAGCGAAGCGACCGCCGGCTGGATCCGCGATGCGATGGATGCCGAGGTGCCCCTGTTCGGCGTGTGCTACGGCCACCAGCTGATGACACATGCGCTGGGCGGGCGGGTCGATTACCTGCCGGGCGGGCGCGAGATCGGCACCCAGATGATCGAGGTTACCGCGGACCAGGCGCACGACCCGCTGGGCGGCAGCCTGCCCGCCCGGTTCCGCGCGCATACCACCCACGAGCAGAGCGTGCTGGAGCCGCCGGCGGGTGCCCGGGTGCTCGCCAGCTCGGCGCGTGACCCGCACCAGCTGCTGCGCTACGGGTCGAAGGCCATCAGCGTGCAGTTCCACCCCGAGTTCAACGCCGACGTCATGCGCGCCTACATCCGGCGCAAGCACCACGACCTGCATCGCGAAGGCGCCGACCCCGCGCGCATCTACGGCGCAGTGAGCGCCACCCCGGTCGCGCGCCGGCTGCTGCGCCGCTTCGCCCGCCAGCACGGCTGGAGCGGCGACTGAGCGATCGGCCCGCCCTCAGCCGCGCAAGCGCCGGGCGATCGCCTCGCGCGAGAACAGCGCAAACCCCACGCCGAACACGAAACCGCCGATGTGCGCCCACCACACGTAGGCGCCGTAGCTGGGTCCGGCATAGCTGAACAGCAGTTGCAGCAGCACCCACATGCCGATCAGCAGGAAGGCCGGTACGCGCACGAACTGCAGGTACAGGCCGAGCGGCAACACCAGGCCGAGGCGCGCCCGCGGAAACAGCGCCACGTAGGCACCCACCACCGCCGATACCGCACCACTGCAGCCGATGATCGGCAGGCGCACGCCGGCCAGAGACAGAGCCCCGATCAGATTGGCCACCACGCCGCCGATGACAAACAGCACCAGGAAGCGCAACGATCCCAGCGCGCGCTCACCGGGCAAGCCGAAGATCACCAGGAACAGCAGGTTGCCCAGTAGATGCAGCCAGGTGACGTGGATGAAGAGCGCCGTGAACAGCCGCAGCAGCGCCGGATCGGTCAGCTGTGGCAGCAATGGCTCGTGCGCATCGAAAATGTTAGCCGGCACCGTACCCCACTGCAGCAACAGCGCGATGCGCTGCGGCGCCGGGATCATCGCCAAACCGACGAAACAGACCACACATAGACTGACCAGCAGCACGGTCGCCCAGTGCCAACGTGGCCGGCGGCGTGTTTCCACATGGACAAACAAAAGCCATCCCTCCGCCTTGCCCGCGCGTGGGCGCGTGACCCGGCCATCATAGGCGATCACCGCCGCAGGACCTTGACGCAATGCAGGTCCTGGCAGATGGCTGTCGCGGGGCCACTCAAGCGCGGACTCGACCGGAAAGGGAGGCCTGCGGAGACAAGGCCACTGGCCGCAACATGCTGGAAGCACGAAAAAGACGAAGGCCTCCCCGGTGGGGAGGCCTTCTTGGATAAAGCCCCTGGCGGTGACCTACTCTTGCATGGCAAAGCCACACTACCATCG
>CALCWL010000564.1 GCA_937906285.1 uncultured Rhodanobacter sp.
TGAACGCGTCCATCACCGCCTGCTTGTCCTTTGCCTTCATGCGGCCGTGGATCAGGCCCACGGCGAAACCCTCAAGCGCCGCGCACAACTCGGCGTGGGCGACCTCGGCGGCCTGCGCGCGCAACTGCTCGGATTCCTCGATCAGGGTGCACACCCAGTACACCTGGCGTCCCTCGGCGCAGGCGGCGTGGATGCGCTCGATCACTTCGGCACGACGCGCATTGGACACCGCGATGGTTTGCACCGGCGTGCGCCCGGGCGGCAGTTCGTCGATCGAGGAGACGTCGAGATCGGCATACGCGCTCATCGCCAGCGTGCGCGGGATCGGCGTGGCGGTGAGCACCAGTTGGTGCGGCACCAGTCGATCCCGGCGGCCCTTCTCGTGCAATGCCAGCCGCTGCTGCACGCCGAAGCGGTGCAGCTCGTCGACGATTACCAGGCCCAGCCGCGCGAACGCCACGCCTTCCTGCATCAGCGCATGCGTGCCGACCACCACGGCCGCGCCGGCGGCCACGCGGGCCAGCGCCTGCCGACGCGCCTTGCCGGTGACTTTGCCGGCCAGCCACTCCACCTCGATGCCCAGCGGCTGCAGCCAGTGCTGGAAGTTGCGCAGATGCTGCTCGGCCAGCAGTTCGGTCGGCGCCATCAGGGCGGTCTGATAGCCCGCATGTACCGCAGCCAGCGCGGCGAGCGCGGCCACCACGGTCTTGCCGCTGCCGACGTCGCCCTGCACCAGGCGCAACATCGGCTGCGCCTGCGCCAGGTCGCGCGCCACTTCCTCGCTCACGCGCTGCTGCGCCGCGGTGAGGCGGAACGGCAGTGCGCGCAGCAGTTGCCGATGCAGTTGCCGCGGCGCGCCCAGCACGGGCGCACGGCGCTGCCGCACCGCGGCGCGCAGGCGCTTGAGGCTCAGGTGCTGGGTCAGCAACTCTTCGAAGGCGAGCCGCTGCTGGGCCGGGTGGCGACCGAGCAGCAACTGGCCCAGGTGCGCGTCCGGCGGTGGCCGGTGCACGTAGAGCAGCGCATCGCGCAGCGATGTCAGGCCGTGCGTGCGGCACAGCGCCGGCGGAATAAGCTCCAGTTGCCCGGCCGGCGGCAGCAGGGCCAGTGCCTTGCCGATCACCGCGACCAGGCGCTTCTGGCCCAGGCCCTCGGTAGTGGGATACACCGGACTGAGCTGCTCGTCGACCACCGAGGCTTCGCTGCCACCCAGGCGCTGGTAGCTCGGGTGCACCATCTCCAGCCCCTGCGCGGCGTGGCGCACCTCGCCGTAGCAGAGCAGCCGCGTGCCCGGCACCAGTTGTTCGGCCTGCGCGCGATTGAAATGGAAGAAGCGCAGCAGCAGGGTCTGCGCGCTGGCATCGCCGATCGTCACCTTGAGTTGCGGGCGATAGCGGAAGCCGCGCTCGACGGCCTCGACCACGCCCTCGACCTGCGCGCGTTCGCCGGCGCGCAGGTCCGCGATCGCGGTGATGCGCGTCTTGTCCTCGTAGCGTAACGGCAGGTGAAACCACAGATCCTGCACGCGCGTCAGGCCGAGCTTGCCCAGCGACGCGACCAACGCCGGACCCACGCCGGGCAGCGTGGCGAGCGGCGCGATGCCGGGATCGGCAATGGCAGGGGAAACGGGCGGGGCGTTGCGCGTGGCCATGAAACCCAAGCCTAACCGAGCACCCCCGTCAGCCGTAAGGATGCCGCCGCGGCGACCTGTCGGCGACGGCCGCGGCGTGGATCAGTCCAGCACCATGATGGCATCGACCTCCACCTGCGCCGCCTTCGGCAACGCGGATACCTCGATGGTCGAGCGCGCCGGATACGGTTGCTGGAAGTATTCGGCCATCACCGCGTTGACCGCGGCGAAGTTGGCCAGGTCGGTGACGTAGATGCCCACGCGCACGATCTGCGCCAGCGAGCCGCCGGCAGCCTGCGCCACTGCGGCGAGATTGTCGAACACCCGCCGCGTCTGCACGCCGATGTCGCCGTCGACCAGGCTGCCGGTGGCCGGATCCAGCGGAATCTGGCCCGAGAAATAGACGGTGTTGCCGCCACGCACGGCCTGCGAATACGGGCCGATGGCGGCCGGTGCCTGGTCGGTGGAAATGATGCTGCGGGACATGGGCGTTCTCGGGATTCGGAATTCGGGAACCCGCAAGACTATCGCCGCACCAGAGGAAAGCAAGCACCCGGCCGCCCGGGACGCTTGCACGATTCCCTATTCCCTATTCCCTATTCCCTGCCTACAAGGGATACCGCCGCACCGCGCTGACCACGCCGGTGCGCCGCACGCGGCGGATCACGTCGGCCAGATGCTTGCGGCTCTTCACCTCCATCGAGAACAGCAGCGTGGCCGCGGAGGCATCGCGCTCGACGTACTCGACGTTCTCGATGTTGGAATCGGCCGCCGCAA
>CALCWL010000565.1 GCA_937906285.1 uncultured Rhodanobacter sp.
GCCAGCGCCTGCTGCTGCGCACCGGAGCGGCCAACGAAGCGAAGATCAAGGCCCGACTGCGCACGATCCGCGACCTGCTGGTCGGCCAGCACCTGCAGCCTGCCGCAGCGGGCAGCGCGCCGCACTGATCCGGCGCGCCGGGATCACGCGTACGGCGAGCCGTCCTTGTGCGTGTAGATGCCGGCGGCGCCGTCCCAGTGCAGGTCGATGTCGGGGTAGTGGCAGCGGTCGTGGGCGTGGCGGCTGCCGATTTCCAGATAGACGGCCGTTTGCGCGCTCCGGTTGACCAGGTGGTGGCCATCCGGGCGGTTCTTCGGGAACGCCGCGAACTCGCCCGCGCGCAGCGGCTGCTCGCCGTCGTCGGTGATCAGCACCAGCTCGCCCGACAGCACGCAGACGAACTCGTCCTCGTCGGTATGCCAGTGCCGCTGGCTTGACCACGCGCCCGGCGGAAGCTGCGTGAGATTGACGCCGAAATCGGCGAGGCCGCCGGCGTCGCCCAGCGCCTGCTTGATGCGCGCACCGGCGAAGGCGGCAAACGGCGATGGATAGCCCGAGCCCTTGCGCTCGGGTACCTGGCTGATATCGATCTTCGGCATGACGATTCTCCGGCGTGGGCGGCGATTGTCTCCCGAAACTCCGCCGCTGCCGCAAATGAGCGCTTTCTGTACATCTGACCGGCTACAGTGGGCAGACGTCGCGAGACCGTGCGTGGAGGACGGAATCATGAGGCGTGGCTGCTGGCTGCTTGTTCTGATGCTGGCCTGGTTGATGGTGCCGGCCTCGCTGCGTGCCGACGCGCCGACGGCCGCGCCATCCGCGACGGTGGCGCGGATCACCCTGGACGGCCCGATCGGGCCGGCCGCGGCGGAATACTTCGACGATGCGGCGCAGCGCGCGGTGGCGGACGGAGCGGTGGCGATCGTGCTGCAACTGGACACGCCAGGCGGGCTGTCCGAGTCGATGCGCCAGATCATCGGCCGCATGCTGGCGCTGCCGGTGCCGGTGCTGGTCTATGTGGCACCCGGCGGTGCCCGCGCCGCTTCGGCTGGCACCTACATCCTCTACGCCGGGCAGATCGCCGCGATGGCGCCGGCCACCCACCTGGGCGCGGCCACACCGGTGTCGCTGGGCGGCGCCACGCCAATGCCATTGCCGGTGCCGAAGGCGAGCGAGCCGGCCAAGGCCGGTTCCGGCGGGCCGCCCGCGCCGGACGAGGCCGGCGACAGCGCCGAGTCGAACAAGGTGCTGAACGATGCGATCGCCTACATCCGCTCGCTGGCCCAGCTGCGCGGCCGCAACGCGACGTGGGCCGAGCAGGCGGTGCGCGGCGCGGCGACGCTGACCGCCAGCGAGGCAGCGCAGCAACACGTGATCGACTTCGTCGCCGGCGACATGGCCGACCTCCTGGCGAAGGCCGACGGACGCGCGGTGCGCGTCGGCGAGCGCCAGGTGACCCTGCAACTGAAGGGCGCGAGCGTGCGCGACTACGCGCCGGGCGCGCGCATCCGTTTCCTCGGCATCATCACCAACCCGACCATCGCGTACCTGCTGCTGCTCGGCGGCATCTTCGGCCTGGCGCTGGAAGCGATGCACCCCGGCGCGATGCTGCCCGGCATCGTTGGCGCGATCAGCCTGCTGGTGGGCCTGTATGCCCTGCAGTTGCTGCCGGTGAATTACGCCGGGCTGGCGCTGATGGCGCTGGGCATCGGCCTGCTGGTGGCCGAGGCGGTCAACCCCGCCGTGGGCGCGTTCGGCGCGGGTGGGCTGGTGGCTTTCGTGATCGGCTCGGTGATGCTGATGAAGACCGGCGTGCCTGGCTACGCGGTCAACCTGGGCGTGATCGGCGGCATCGCGGTGGGCTTCGCCGCCCTGCTGGGCACGATCATGTGGCTGGTGTTCCGCGCACGCCGGGCTCGGCCGTTCGGCGGGGATGCGGCGATGGTCGAGGAGACCGGTCGCCTGCTGGAAGGCGTGGTCGCCGGTGGCGAGAGCTGGGCGATGCTGCATGGCGAGCGCTGGCGCGTGCGCTGCGCTGTCGAGTTGCCGGCGGGCGCCGCAGTGCGGGTGGTGTCGCGGCAAGGTTTGCTGTTGTGGGTCGAGCCGGCCGCTGCCGTCGCGACCGTTTGAGGCTTTTGACAGGAGAAGACCATGTTCGGATTCGTCGGTGTGTTGATCATCCTCGGCATCCTGCTGCTGTTCGCCGCGATCAAGATCCTGCCGGAATACCAGCGCGGCGTGGTGCTGACCCTGGGCCGCTATACCGGCACCAAGGGCCCCG
>CALCWL010000566.1 GCA_937906285.1 uncultured Rhodanobacter sp.
GCCAGCGCGCCGCGCCCGGTCCGCGAAACGGCGGCCGCGAGCAGCGAGGGCAGCTCCATCCGCGTCGGCATCGACAAGGTCGATGCGCTGATCAACATGATGGGCGAACTGGTGATTACCCAGTCGATGCTCAGCGACATCGGCGAACATTTCCACCTCTCGCAGCTCGAACGCCTGCGCGAGGGCCTGCTGCAGCTGGAGCGCAACACGCGCGAGCTGCAGGAGAGCGTGATGCGCATCCGCATGCTGCCGATCGGTTCGGTGTTCAACCGCTTCCCGCGGCTGGTACGCGACCTGGAGCGCAAGCTCGGCAAGCAGGTGAAGCTGGAACTGCACGGCGAGCACACCGAGCTGGACAAGACGGTGCTGGAAAAGATCGGCGATCCGCTGGTACACCTGGTGCGCAATGCGATCGACCACGGCCTGGAATCGCCGGAGCAGCGCCGCGCCGCCGGCAAGAACGAAACCGGCACCTTGCGGCTGGACGCCTACCACGAAGGCGGCAACATCGTGGTGCAGATCAGCGACGACGGCGCCGGCCTCAACCGCGCCGCCATCGTGGCCAAGGCCGAGCAACGCGGCCTGATCCGCCCCGGCCAGGAAGTGGACGATGCCGAAGTGGCCGAGCTGATCTTCCAGCCGGGCTTCTCCACCGCCGCGCAGGCCACCGACCTGTCCGGCCGGGGCGTGGGCATGGATGTCGTGCGCCGCAACGTGCGCGACCTCGGCGGCAGCGTCGGCGTGCGCAGCCAGAGCGGCAAGGGCAGCGTGTTCACCATCGCGCTGCCGCTGACGCTGGCCATCATCGACGGCCTGGTCACCGCGGTGGGCGAGGAGCGCTACATCGTGCCGCTGATCTCCATCGTCGAGTCGCTGCGGCTGCGCCCGGAGATGGTGCGCAAGATCGCCGGCGGCGGCGAGGTGTTCCATTTCCGCAACGAGTACCTGCCGATCATGCGCCTGCACCGCGCGTTCGGCTGCAGCGCGGCGGTCACCGAGATCGAGCGCGGCATCGTGGTGGTGGTCGAGGAAGAGGG
>CALCWL010000567.1 GCA_937906285.1 uncultured Rhodanobacter sp.
ACCTGCTGCTCGACGGCAAGACCTCGCGCCCCGGCGTGTGCAACGCGCTGGAGACCTTGCTGGTGCATCGCGACGTGGCCGCGGCATTCCTGCTGCGCGCCGCCGCGGCTTTGCGCGAGCGCAACGTCGAGCTGCGCGGCGATGAGGCAAGCCGTGCGCTGGTAGCGGACATGCACGTCGCCACAGAAGGCGACTACGCCGCCGAATTCCTGGACCTGATCCTCGCCGTGCGCGTGGTCGACGATCTCGACGCCGCCATCGCCCACATCCGCCGCTACGGCTCCGACCACACCGAAGTCATTGCCACCGCCGACGAAACCGCCGCCCGACGCTTCGTGCAGGCGATCCGCTCCGCCGTGGTGATGGTCAACGCCTCCTCCCGCTTCAGCGACGGCGGCGAACTCGGTCTCGGCGCCGAGATCGGCATCTCCACCACGCGCCTGCACTGGTACGGCCCGATGGGTGCCGAGGCTCTGACCATCGAGCGCTTCGTGCTGCGCGGCGACGGCCAGGTGCGTCATGCCGAGAGCCTGCGGTGAAAGCAGCCGACGCGCGACTCAGCTCCGCACGAAAGCGCGGCGCCAGTGCCGCAGTGCGCCGGCGGCCACCAGCAGCCAGGCCAGCAGGCTGATGTAGACGCCGATGTCGGACACCGGCTGCAGCAAGTCGAGGCCGAGCGCCTGCGCGAAGGCGTTGGTGCCGACCGTGTACATGCCCAGCGGAAACACGATGTCCCAGTCGTCCACCGCGTAGCGCAGGCGCACGTGGCGCATGCCGTGGCGCCACAGTTCGAGGATCGCCAGCAGTGGAATCCACCAGGTGGCGCTGGCCCAGAAGAACAGGGTGAATCCCTTGACGAAGGGTATCAGCGCAGCGAGCGGCGGTTGCGCCGGCGCATGCAGCACCTGCAGGCTGCCGGCCAGCGTGGTGATCGCCAGCGCGCCCATGTTGATCCAGTACGGCGGGGTGAAGCCGCTGGCGGGCAGCGGCAGGAACAGCAGGCGATAGAAGATCAGCGTGATCAGGATCAGGTACAGCGCCGCGCCCACCAGATACAGGCACAGCGCGGTGAACAGCCAGCCGAGCGCGGGCGCCGCAAGGCCGTGCGCCACCAGCAGGGTGATCGCCACCGCCAGCGACTGGGTCGAGACCACCGCCACCAGCCAGCCGCCATTGATGCTGCGCCGAAAGCCGGGCTTGCGCTGGCCGGTGATCACGGCGAGCAGCAGCAGGTATGACAGGCAGGCCCAGCCGACCGCGCCGAGTACGGTCAGCGCGATGGCCCAGCGCGGCAGCAGGACCACCAGCAGGCACTGGCTGGCCAGCACGCAGCTGGCCGCGACGAAGGTGAGAAAACCCGCACCTCTTGCCGGATTGGTGAAGTCGTCCAGCACCTCGCGGCGGGCACGCAGCAAGCGCAGCGCGTTCAGCGCGAGCAGCAGCACGAAGGCCACCGCGTTCAGCACGAACAGCGCACGCGCCAGCACGGGCATGTCGTGCTGAGTGGCATCGATGGAGACGATGCCGGTGGCCATCACCAGTGCGAATGCGCCGGGGTCCAGCTTGCGGATGCTCGATGGAAGGGTGCGGCTCAGCATCATCGTCCTGGCTCCGGCGAGCGGCCGTCCGGGCGACGGCCGGCGGGCGATCCGTCCGTGGATTCGCCGTGGTGGGCGCCGGTCAGCTCGACGGAGTCATCAACCGGGTCAACTGGTCGAGCTGGGCGCGGTAGCGGTCTAGCACCTGCGCGGTGATCGTCGCGTAGCGGTTCGCCTCGTCCCAGCGCCGTGCCTCGATCGCCTCGCGCACCCCGGGAACGGTCTTGACGCCGTAGCCGGTGAGCATGCCGGGGGCGTAGATGAAGTGCCGGAACCACGGCCGTCCGGGCAGGCCGTCGGCATCGGTCAGCGCCTGTTCCATCCGGCCCATCTGCCGGTTGAGCTGGCGCAGGCGTGCCGCGGGCAAGGCAAAGCCGTCGGCGGCCTGTCGCGCGTAGGCCGCCTGGAAAGCCTTCGCGCTCTGCTCCAGCTGGCTGGCGGCGCGGTCCAGCGGGGCCAGCTTGATCGCCGGCACGTCGGAGTCGCGCGCCGGCGGCAGCAGCGGCCGGGTCGGGTCGCTGTCCAGCGCGTAGGCATGTGCGTCGAGCAACTGGTGCTGTTGCGCCGTCGCCTTGCGTGTCTTGTCGACCAGCTTGTGCAGTTCGCCGACATAGCGGCCCAGGGTCTGGCCGAAATCGCCGAAGCGCAGCGGCAACAGATCGGCATCGGCGCTGCGCAGCACGATGTGGCCGGCCACCTTGGCCAGCGCCACGCCGTACTCGAAGGTGGGATCGCCGAAGCGCGCGTAGTGGTCGAACGAGTCATAGCGCGAGTGATAGATGCCCGCGTTGTCGTCCTCGCCGCCGAAGCCCAGGTCGAGCGAGGCGATGCCGAGATGTTCCAGGAACGGGCTGTAATCGGAACCTGAGCCCAGTGCCTCGATCGGCAAGTCGCCGCCGCTGGCTGCCGCCTTGGCATTGGCCTTGGCTTCGGGTTTCGCCTTCGGATCGCTGCCTTCGATCATCAGGTGCGCCCGCCAACGCTTGCCCACGCTCACGCGGGTTTCCGGATCGGTCACGCCGTCGGCGACCTGGTTGACCAGATGCTGCAGCGAATGGCTGCCGCCGGCGCCGAGAAAGCCGCGGCCGTTGGTATCCGAGTTGATGTAAAGCACGGCCTTGGCCTGCAGCTCCTTCGCGTGCGCCTCGGCCCATTCGGTGGAACCGAGCAGGCCCGGTTCCTCGCCGTCCCAGCTGGCGTAGACCAGGGTGCGCTGCGGCCGCCAACCCTGCTTGAGCAGGCCGCCGATGGCCTTGGCCTCGGCCATCAGGGCCACGTTGCCGGCCAGCGGGTCCCATGCGCCGAACACCCAGCCGTCGTGGTGGTTGCCGCGGATGATCCACTGGTCCGGCGCGCTGGCGCCCTCGATCTTCGCGATCACGTCGTAGATCGACTTGCGGTTCCAGTCCGACAGCACGGTCAGGTGCGCCTTGGCCGTGCTCGGTCCCACGTGATAGGTCAGCGGCAATGCGCCGCGCCAAGCCGCGGGCGCCACCGGGCCGCCCAGCGACTTCAGCAGCGGCGTGGCGTCGGCCCAGGAGATCGGCAGCACCGGAATCTTCAGCAGGGTCTTCGCGTCCTTGATCGCCAGCCGCTTGGCGCCAGGCGTGGAGCCGATGCCGGGGGTCAGTGGATCGCCGGGATATTGCTGCATGTCGGCGACCGAGCCGCGCTGCACGCCTTCCGGCGGGCGCCAGCCGCCTTCGGGATAAGTGTCGCCCTGGGCGTAGCCGTCATCGTGCGGGTCGGAATAGATCAGGCAGCCGACCGCGCCATGCTCCTGCGCCAGTTTCGGCTTGAGCCCGCGCCAGCCGCCGCCGTAGCGGGTGATCACGATCTTGCCGCGCACGTCGATGCCGCGGCGGGCCAGCTCCTTGTAGTCGTCCGGCATGCCGTAGTTGGCGTAGACCAGTGGTGCGGTGACATCGCCGTCGCCGCCGTAGACGTTGTATGGCGGCAGCGCGCCGGACAGCGCCGAAGTGGCATCGCCGGTGACCGGCGGCTCGTGCAGGGTCGCGGTGAACGGCTGCGGCCCGAGCAGTTCCAGCGCGACTTTCTTCGGCGTCGGATACAGCACCTCGAACGTCTCGATGTGCGCATCCCAGCCCCAGGCGCGGAACTTCTTCAGCATGAACTCGGCATTCGCCTTGTCGTGCGGCGAGCCGACCTGGTTCGGCGCCGATGCCATCTGCTTCAGCCAGTCGCGCAGTTCGGTCGGATCGAGCTGGGCGTCGAAGCGTCGTTCCAGGTCGAGTTGGGTGGTGGCGTGCGCAGGCGTGAAGCCGAGCAGGCCGGTTTGCGATGGGGCGGCTGGCTCCGCCCCGACGGCGGCGAAGGTTGCAAGCGCACACGCCGTGGCAAGCAGTACGCGCATTCTGTGGTGGGTCATGGAATCAGTTCCCCTGGTCGACGGAGGGTTGCGCCACGTCGCCGCGAACCGGCGTGGACACGGGCCCGGCAGTGGCTGCCGGGGGCTGGGAGGGCGGTGGCCGCGGGTTGCGGTCCCTGATCGTGACGTTCTGCGAAAACAGCGTGGCGTTGTTCTCGTCGCTGTAGACCACGCGGTACTTGCCGGGCCGCAGATAGAGCTCGCTGGCGGGCGCCGCGCCGCCGCTGCGCACGCGGTCGCTGGGCACAGCGTTGAGCGGCACCGGATCGAGCACCACGCGATCGGCCGGGATGGCGTCGTTGCCTTCGCTGGCGTAACGCGCCTCCACCATGCAGGGAAAATGCTGGTTGCAGCGTTCGCCATCCACGTAATACGGCTTGCGTTCGCCGCCCAGGCTGAGCCAGGTAGGGCGGCCGCGGCGCATGGATGTCGGCGGGAACCACACGCTGACGTCGTAGCCCGGTCGCAGCGACCAGGGTGCGCCGGCCTTGTCGACGAACACGATGGGGCCGGCGGGCTGCAGCTTCGTCATCACCGGCTCGTAGTACGGATGGTTGCCGCCGACGTCGGGGTGGTCGTACAGCATGGTCTGCTCGATGGTGAGCGGGTCGATGTCGATCAGCCGCCGCAGGTGCTGGGCCATCGAGGCGCCGCCCAGGTAGGCGCCGGATTCCTGGATGTGCGCGTAGCCGGCGTTGACCACCACGCGCGCGTCGGGATGGTCCTTGAACACCTGCCGGTACAGGTTGCGCGCCTGTTCCGCTTCGCGTGCGTCGCCGGAGGCATCGGACAGCGCCTCGTAGCCGACCACCTTGTAGCCGAGCCGCAACGCGGTGCGCACCATTTCCGCGCAGACCGGTTCCTGCGTGTAGAAGCCGCTGTCCTTGGTCGGGTATCCCCGCGCCTGCAACCCCTTGTCGGTCTGGTAGACCGTCTCGGCCGCGAAATAGTCGTAACCCTCGGCGCGCAGCTGCGCCAGCATCTGCACCGTCAGGCTGCGGGTGAGCGGGATGTTGTGCGCCTCGTTGAAGAACACCGCCCGGCGCCCTTTCGCCAGCCGCGCGATCGCCGTCAGGGCAGACTCGGCGTGGTGGACCCCGTCGTCCAGCGGCGAGGGGCGGTCGTCGGGCAGCGCTCCCTGCCTGATCGAGAAGCTGGTCGCCGCGTCCGGGTAATCGCCGATGAAGGTCTGATACCAGCTCAGGTACTGGCTGAAAATGACCTGGAAAGCAGGATCGTTGTTGCCGACGGAGGCGTAGCGCATCACCTGGAACTGGGCCAGCAGGCCATTGCGCTTGTCGGCGTCGCGCATGATCGCCTCGGATTCCTGTGACGCCTTGAGTTGCCTGGCCTGCCAGTGCGCCGGAGATTGCGCACGGCCGGGACCGGACAGGCCGGCGAACGCGGCGCAGGCGACGGCAATCAGAATGCTGCTACAGCGCATGGGACCTCCCGTGAGTCGGTGGGTATGCGTGGCCATCCCGCGGCGGTGGAACCGCAACCCGTGCACGTTACCGCAAGCGCCGTCGCATGCCTGTGCCTGTCGACACAGTGTCATCATGATCAAAGCGGAGCACAATCGGGGGCCCCGCCTGCCGATGGAGTACGCCATGCGCCACGCCATGCTTGCCCTCCTGCTGACCCTCCCGTTCCCCGCCGTGGCGACCGCCCAGGTTGCCGACCTGCACAGCGGCGCGATCACCGCTGCCGTGCAGAAAGGCGTCGACGATCCGGCGCGCGCGGCGGACCGCCACGAGGATGCGCGCCGCAAGCTGGCGCTTGTCATGACCTTCGCCGAGGTCAAGCCCGGCCAGAACGTGCTCGAACTGGTGCCAGGCAGTGGCTACTGGACGCGGGCGTTCAGCGCCATCGTCGGGCCCACGGGCCACGTCTATACCGTCTGGCCGGACGAGATGGGCAAGTACTCCGCCAAGAGCCTGGCCAACTGGCAGAAGCTGGCGGCCACGCCGCACTACGCCAACGTGAGCCTGCTGCAGCAGCCGGCGGCCAAGCTCAGTGTGCCGGCGCCGGTGGACCTGGTGTTCACCTCGCAGAACTACCACGACTACCACGACCCGTTCATGGGCCCGGTCGACATGGCCAGCTTCGACAAGCAGGTCTACGACGCGCTCAAGCCCGGCGGCCTGTTCGTGGTGATCGACCACGTGGCCCCCGCCGGCTCCGGCCTGGCCGATACCGACACTCTGCATCGCATCGACCCGGAGGTCGTCAAGCGCGAGGTCGAGGCCGCTGGCTTCGTCTTCGACGGCGAGAGCAACGCGCTGCGCAATCCCGGCGACTCGCATACCCTCAAAGTGTTCGACAAGTCGATACGCGGCCACACCGACCAGTTCATCTATCGGTTCCGCAAGCCGGCGAAGTAACCCTCGCCCGGGGTTGCGCGGAGCGCCGTGGCAGGGGCAGGCTTGGACATCACGCAGCGGCGGCCATCGGACGGCCGCCCCGCGATGCCACGCCGAAAGTGACGCCATGAGCCCGAGCGAACCCGAACCGCCCGACGACGACCCCTCCGACCCCATGCCGCAGCGCCCGTCCGAACCGGATGCCGCCGACTGCTGCGGTGAGGGCTGCGTGCGCTGCGTGTACGACATCCACGACGAAAAACTGGAGCGCTACGAACAGGCACTGGCGGCGTGGCGTGCGCGGCATCCGGGGAAATGAGCCAGTCGCCAACCTTTCGGTAGCCATCCATGTGGAACGCCATCACCCGCGCCGTCAGCCCTTCCATCGCCCGTTGCGAGCTGTCGCATCTCGCGCGTGTGCCGATCGACCTGGAGCTTGCGCGCACCCAGCATGACAACTATCTGCGCGCGCTGGAACGCGCCGGCTGTGACGTGCTCGTTCTGCCGGCCGAAGTCGAATTGCCCGATTCGGTGTTCGTCGAGGATGTGGCGATCGTGCTGGACGAATTGGCCGTGCTGACACGACCCGGTGCCATGTCACGGCGCGCCGAAGTCGCCAGCGTGGCCGACCCGTTGCGCCGATGCCGGCCCTTGCAGGCGATCGAAGCCCCGGCCACGCTGGACGGCGGCGACGTGCTGCGCATCGGCCGCACGCTGTATGTCGGCCAATCCGCCCGCAGCAATCCGGATGGTCTGGGCCAGTTGCGCGACCGGCTCGCTCCATTCGGCTATGTCGTCGAAGGCGTGCCCACGCGCGACTGCCTGCATCTGAAGTCGGCGGTCACCGCCTTGTCCGATGACAGCGTGGTGCTGCAGCCGGCCTGGGTGGATCGCGAACGCTTCGCCGCATTCCGCATCATCGAGGTCGATCCCGCCGAAGCGCATGCCGCCAACGTGTTGCGCATCGGCGATGAGCTGATCATGCCGGCCAGCTTCCCCCGTACGCGACAACGGCTGCTCGATGCCGGCTTTCAGGTGACGACCGTCGAGATGTCCGAACTGCAAAAGGCCGAAGGTGCGGTGACTTGTTGCAGCCTGGTATTTCGTTCGGTGACGTGAGCGCTTCGTTGCTTCGCACCCCTGAGTCGGGCTTCCGTCGGCCGCTGCGCTGTTTCGTCGGACCGTCGGGGACTTCCCGCGTCCCGGCCATTACTCTCGATCGCACTCCCAAGCCAGCGGAACCGTCGTCGTGATCCGAAGCTTCTTGTTCTACCTGCGCCTCGTCGTCGCCTGGTACCTGCTGGTGCTGCTGGCGACGTTGTCCGTGAGCTGGATCTGGTCGGGGTTGGGCAGCCTGGTGCAGTTGCTGGGGCTGGTGGTGATCGTGTTCGTGGTGATCCGCGCGCATTCGCACCTGGTGCGGGTGCGCATGATCGCGGGCAAGCTGACCTCGGCGACGCTGGCCACCCGGCAACGGCGGCAGATCGAGGCGCCGTTCGAGGCGGAGGAGGCGTTCGAGCTGCTGGACGCCGCGATTCGCGAACTGCCGGGCGTGGAGCAGGTGGACCGCACGCGCAACCACCTGCAGATCCGCGCCACCGCGGTCTACGCCGACCCCTATGACTTGGCGCAGTTGGGGCGCTGGAATCCGATGCGCTGGATCGTCAGCCAGCGCAACCGCATCCTGGCCACGGTCAATCGCGGCGACGGCAGCAGCAGCTTCAGCCTGGTCTGCGAGCCGTGCAGCGCGCCGTGGAGCGACTGGCTGCAGGTGGACGATGGCGTCAACCTGGAGAATCTCGAGGCGATCGCCCGCGCGGTGACGCTCGGCGTGGCCAGCCGCCGCCGCGGCGAGCAGGCGGCGGCGGCGCAGACGGCGACCGAGAAGGAGCTGGCGATCGCCAGGCTCAGCCTGCTGCAGGCGCAGGTGGAGCCGCACTTCCTGTACAACACGCTGGCCAGCGCGCAGGTGCTGGTGCGCAGCGACCCGGCCGGGGCGGATGCGATGCTCGGCCACCTGATCCAGTACCTGCGCCACTCGCTGCCGCGCGCCGACCGCGCGCTCGCCAGCCTGGGCGAGGAGCTGGAGCGCTCGCGCGCCTACCTGGCGATCATGAAGATCCGCATGGGCGCACGGCTGAACGTGCAGATCGACGTGCCGGACGAACTGCTGGCCACGCCGCTGCCGCCGATGCTGCTGCAGACCCTGGTGGAAAACGCGATCAAGCACGGCCTGGAGCCGCGGCCCGGCGACGGCACGGTGTGGATCTTCGCGCGCCGGCAGGATGGCCGCGTGGCGGTGACCGTCGCCGACGACGGCAAGGGCTTCGGCGCGCAGGAAAGCGGCGCGGGCATCGGGCTGAAGAACGCGCGCGAGCGGCTGAAACTGATCTACGCCGGCCAGGCCAGCCTGGCCATCGCGGCGAACTTCCCGCAGGGCGTCGCCGCCACCATCACCGTGCCGGAGCACTACAACGAGGAGCAGGCCCATGGTTAAGGGTGTGATCGCCGAAGACGAGGTCTTGCTGCGCCAGTCGCTGCGTGCCGCGCTGGAGACGGCATGGCCGCAGCTGGACATCGTCGCCGAGTGCGAGGACGGCGCCAGCGCGCTGGAGGCGATCGTCGAGCATCGGCCCGAAGTGGCCTTCCTCGACATCCGCATGCCCGGCCTCACCGGCCTCGAAGTCGCCACCGCCGCGGCCGAAGCGTGCCCGGCGACCCAGGTGGTGTTCGTCACCGCGTATGACCAGTACGCCATCGACGCGTTCGAGCGCGGCGCGATCGACTATCTGCTCAAGCCGGTCGTCCCGGAACGGTTGCGCGCCACCGTGGAGCGCGTGCAGTCGCGCGTGGGCGCGGATCGGTCCGACACTGCCTCGCTGGCCGACCTGGTCCGGCAGATCGGCAGCCGGCTGGGGCCGGCGCGCCAGCAACCGCCGCTGAGCTGGGTCACCGCCAGCACGGGGCGGGAGACGCGACTGATCCTGCTCGACGACGTCGCCTATTTCCGCGCGGACAACAAGTACACCACCGTGGTCACCGCCGAGGGCGAGGCGCTGCTGCGCACGCCGATCCGCGAACTGCTGGAGGTGCTCGACCCGACCGTGTTCAAGCAGATCCACCGCGGCACCGTGATCAACATGAAGGCGGTCGCCGCCGTCACCCGCGACGACACCGGCAAGGGTATCGTGCGCCTGCGCGAGCGGCCGGAAACGCTCAGCGTGAGCGCGCCGTTCATGACCTTGTTCCGCAACATGTAGCGGTTCGCGCCGGTTCCGGGAGGGGACGACATGCACTATCTCATCGCGCTGATCTGGCTGGTGCTCTCGCTGGCCGGGGTGGAGGGCTACGGCAGTCAGTCGCATGCCACGCGCGCGAGCGTCAACGGCGTCGACGTGCTCTACAGCCGCACCCGGATCGTCGCCGACATCGCCGACATCACCTGCGTGCGCAGCACCAGCGGGCGTTGCCATTACCGTTTGCTGGCGTGCCCGGCGCCTGGCGTGCATGCGACCGGAACACCGGTCTGCGGTCGGCGTGACGCGCGGCGGTTCGTGCTGGCGAGCGGGGCAAGCCGTGATGTCGCCGGCTTGCCTGCGCGCTTCGTGCTTTGCGTGGGTGCCGACGGCGACGACGTCGGCGCGGAGTGCGACACGCTTTTCGCATCGCGTTCGCCGCTCGCCGGCTGGTGAGCGGGGGAGTTACTTGTCCTTCTTCTTCTCTTGCTTGGCGGCGCGCTTTTCCTTCAGCGTTTTCGCCGGCTTCTTCTTTTCGCTCTTTTTCGAATCCATGCCCTTGCTCATGCCCTGCTCCTCGACGTGGATGATGGTGCCGAAGAGTTTAGGCGTTTCCCCGTCCAGGCGGGAGTCGTCGCCGTTGCCGATCAGGCCGTGACCAGGCCGGCGGCGAAGTGCTGGCCGAGGTCGCGCTGGCAGCGTGCGAGCACGGCCGGCGGCATGACGCCCGGCCAGCTGTGCGCCAGTTCCGTGTCGGCGGGGAACTCGCCGTTTTCCACCAGCAGGCTCAGGCTGGCCAGACTGTCGGCCACCGCCAGCGCGCGGCCCAGCGGCGAGCTGGCGCCGCTGACCTCGCCGTGGCACTCGGCCAGGGCGCCGAGTACCCGCGGGGGCAGCCCCCATTGGCGGGCGGCCTGCAGCGAGAGTTGCGCGGCAAGCACCGCACAGTGCCGCACGAAACCCGCCGACAACGGCGGTGGCGGCGTGCCGGCCAGCAGTTGATCCAGCAAGCGCACCACCGCGCCGGTGCCGGCATGGCGCACGATGCCGGCCAGATAGGCCTCGAACGCATCGCAACCGGTGGTGCGCCCCAGCCACGCGCAGGCATGCGCGCAGCGTTCCGCGTGGCCCCACAGGCGCCCGCCTGCCGCGTGGCCCATGCTGCCGTGGTTGCCTTGCAGGATCGGTTTCATCACGTGCTGGGTGATCACCCGGCGTAGGCCGTCCTGGCCGAGCAGCACCACCGCCTGTTGCAGGCTGGCGATCGGTTGGGCCGAGCGGTAGAACACGGTGCTGGTGGCGCGCATGACCTCGCCCACCATCAGCGGATCGCGGCCGACCAGCTTGGCCAGCTCGGCGCCTGCCGCCTCGTCGCTCTTCAAGGTGCGCAGCAGTTGCGGCAGTACGGTGGGCAGGCGCGGCAGGCTGCGCAGGTCGAAGCGTGCGCCGAGCAGTTCCAGCCGCCGCAGCAGGGCCGGTTCGGCGGGCTGTGGTTGGTCCGGGTTGGCCGGCGGCAGGCCGAGTACGAGCCGGTGGAAGTGTTCGTCGATCTGCGCCAGTGACGGTGCATCGCTCGCGGCATGGGCGGCGGCGGGTGCGGCCGTGGTGGATGCCGGCGCAGGCGCTCGCGCCGCGGCGGCGCGCCGCGGACTGGCCTTTGCCTTGCGACGCGGAAACATGCGCCGCCAAATGCTTCCCACCATGGGGACTGCCCCTCAACCGCGCAGTTGTCGATGATTCGTCCCGGTTATCGGCTGGCGACGACGAAAGTTGAACCGGGGCTGCCGCCATCCGCGGCAGGCTGGCAATGGCCCCGTTTGCCCCCAGATAGGAGGCTTCCGTCAACAGGATAGCGTCATGATCCCGTTTTCCATCCTTGACCTGGCGCCGATCACCGAAGGCAGCGACGCAGGCCAGGCGTTCCGCAACACGCTGGACCTGGCGCAGCTGGCCGAGCGGCTCGGCTACCGACGCTACTGGCTGGCCGAACATCACAACATGCCGGGCATCGCCAGCGCGGCCACCGCCGTGTTGATCGGCCATGTCGCCGCCGGCACCTCGACGATTCGCGTAGGCGCCGGCGGCATCATGCTGCCCAACCACGCGCCGCTGCAGGTGGCCGAGGCGTTCGGCACGCTGGCCTCGCTGCATCCGGGCCGGATCGACCTGGGCCTGGGGCGTGCGCCGGGCACCGACCAGCCCACGGCGCGGGCGCTGCGCCGCTACTTCGACAGCGCCGACGCGTTCCCGCAGGACGTGCTGGAGCTGCTTGGCTATTTCGAGCCGGCGCAGCCCGGCCAGCCGGTGCGCGCGGTGCCCGGCGCCGGCATCGAGGTGCCGGTGTGGCTGCTGGGGTCGAGCCTGTTCAGTGCGCGGCTGGCGGCGCAGCTGGGGCTGCCGTTCGCGTTCGCCTCGCACTTCGCGCCGGATGCGATGGACGAGGCGCTGGCCCTGTATCGGCGCAACTTCGTGCCCTCGGCGCGCCTGCAACAGCCGTACGCGATGCTCGGCATCAACGTGGTCGCCGCCGACAGCGACGCCGAGGCACGCCGGTTGTTCACCACCCAGCAGCAGAGCTTCATCAACCTGCGCCGCGGCAAGCCGGGCCTGATCCCGCCGCCGATCGACGACATCGAGGCGTACTGGACGCCGCCGGAGAAGCTGATGGTCGAGCGCGCGCTGGCCTGCGCGGTGGTCGGCGATGCGGTCACGGTGAAGGAGGGCATTGCGGCCTTCGTGGCCCGCCATCGGCCGGACGAACTGATGCTGACCGCCAACATCTTCGAGCACGCGGCGCGGCGGCATTCGTTCGAGATCGCCGCGACGGTACGCCAGGCATGATCCTCGCCACGGGCGCGGCCGGCGTCGGCCATAATGGGCGTTCCCCCGTCGCCGCATTGAAGCCACGCCACCGATGAAAACCCCCAGGGGCCTGCAGGAGCTGATCGACGACGGTGTGATCGACCAGGTGCTCCGGCCGCTCAAGAGCGGCAAGGAAGCCTCGGTGTACGTCGTGCGCTGCGGCGACGAAGTGCGTTGCGCCAAGGTCTACAAGGACATGGCCCAGCGCAGTTTCCAGGCGCGCGTGCAGTACCAGGAAGGGCGCAAGGTGCGCGGCAGCCGGCAGGCGCGGGCGATGGGCAAGGCGACGAAGTTCGGTCGCCGCGAGGCCGAGGAGGCGTGGAAGAACGCCGAGGTCGACGCGCTGTACCAGCTCGCCGCCGCCGGTGTACGCGTGCCGCGGCCGTACGGCTACTTCAACGGCGTGCTGGTGATGGAACTGGTCACCGATGCGGACGGCCATTCGGCGCCGCGGCTGGGCGAGGTCGAACTGTCCGCCGACGAGGCGCGCGCGTACCACCGTTTCCTGATGCAACAGGTCGCCCGCATGCTGTGCGTGGGGCTGATCCATGGCGACCTGTCCGAATACAACGTGCTGGTCGGGCCGCACGGCCCGGTCATCATCGACCTGCCGCAGGCGGTCAGCGCCGCGGGCAACAACAGCGCGCGCACCATGCTGCGCCGTGACGTGGGCAACATCACCATCAGTCTGTCGCGCTTCGCGCCCGAGCTGCTCGACACCCACTACGGCGAGGAGATGTGGGCGCTCTACGAACTGGGCGAGCTGCATCCCGATACCGAACTGACCGGTCAGTTTGAGTTCGACGAGCACATCGCCGACGTCGACAGCGTGATGCAGTCGATCATCGATGCCCGCGAAGAGGCGATCATCCGCCAGCAGGGCAGGGAAGCCGCCGAGCGGGAATTGTAGGCGGGCATCTGCAGGGCGGGCACTGCCCGCCAGCGGTCGAGCCGCCTCAGGGCTTCTGGACGTCCAGCAGTTCCACGTCGAACACCAGCGAGGCGTTCGGCGGGATGTCGTCGCCGGCGCCGCGTGCGCCGTAGCCCAGTGCGGCGGGGATCAGCAGGGTGCGCTTGCCGCCCACGCGCATGCCGGCCACGCCCTGGTCCCAGCCGGTGATGACGTTGCCGGCGCCGAGCACGAAGGAGAACGGCTCGCCGTGGTCACGCGAGCTGTCGAACTGGCTGCCGTGCTTGTTGCCGGCGGTCTCGTCGTACAGCCAGCCGGTGTAGTGCACGGTGACCTTCATGCCCGCCACGGCTTCGGCGCCGGTGCCGACCTTGCTGTCGACCACGGTGAGCTGGTCCACGCTGCCGTGGGTTCGTTGGGGTGCGGGCGCCGAACAGGCGGCGAGCGAGATCAGGACGAGCAAGGGAAGCAACCAGCGCATGGGGCGACTCCGGTACGGACGTGTGGTGAAACGGGTTGAAGGGAAGAACGCAGCCGGGTCAGGCGGCCACGGCGGCCGGTGCCATGCGGATCTGCGGATCGACCGCCACCGCGTCGGCATCGTTCATCAGTTGCAGCTGGCCGTCCTGGATCAGCACCTGCAGGCGCATGCCCCGTTGCAGCAACGTGACCAGCGCGGCGACCGTGTCGGCGCTGACGTCCAGCACGGTGAGGTTGCGGTGGCGGGCCAAGGTGCTGGCGTGCCGGTTCCACCAGATCTCCGCGGCGTTGCCGCCGTAATTGATCACCACCACCTGGCGCGAGCGGCCGCAGGCCTTGCGGATGCGGGTTTCGTCCGGCTGGCCGACCTCGATCCACAGCTCGATCTCGTCGGTATACGCCTTGCGCCACAGCGCCGGCTCGTCCTCGTCGCTGAGGCCCTTGCCGAACTCCAGCCGCTCGTCGGCGTGGAGTGCGAAGGCGAGCAATCGCACCATCAGGCGCTCCTCGGTTTCCGAGGGGTGACGCGCCAGGGTCAGTGCGTGGGTCGCGTAGTAATGCCGATCCATGTCGCTGATCTGCAGTTCGACCTTGTAGATGGTGGAGTTGAGTGCCATGCGCGTGCCGGAGGACAACAGCCGCGCATTGTACGCGGCGCGGCGCCCGCCTGCCGCTAGACTGGCCCGATCATGCCGAACGTTCCCTTCCGTCGTGACTGCGATGCCAGCACGGTGCACTTGCCGCCCGGGCCGTGGCGAAGCGCGCTCGATGCATTGTGCGCGCACTTTCCCGCGATCAGTCGCGCGCAGTGGCTGGACCGGATCGCGCGTGGTCGCGTGCTGGACGAACATGGCGCGGCGATCGGCGTGGACACGCCATACCAGGCGGGAATGCGTCTCCACTACTACCGCGAGGTGGCGGACGAGGCGGAGATTCCGCTCGTCGAGACGGTGCTGCACGCGGACGAACACCTGGTGGTGGCGGACAAGCCGCACTTCCTGCCGGTGACCCCCGCCGGCGGTTTTGTCGAGCAGACCCTGCTGCGCCGATTGATCCGCCGGCTCGACAATCCGCAGCTCGTGCCGCTGCACCGGATCGACCGCGCCACCGCCGGACTGGTGCTGTTTTCGGCGAATCCCGCCAGCCGCGCGGCCTACCAGTCGCTATTTCGCGAGCGCCGCATCGACAAGTGCTACGAGGCGCTGGCGCGGGCCTTGCCGGCGGAGGTTTTCCCGCTGTGCCGGCGCTCGCGCATCGTGCGGGGCGAGCCGTTTTTCCGCATGGCCGAGGTCGAGGGCGAGCCCAACAGCGAGACGCGCATCGAGGTGATCGAGCGCGGCGACACCGGGTGGCGCTATGCGCTGCATCCGGTGAGCGGGCGCAAGCATCAGTTGCGGGTCCACATGGCGGCGCTGGGTGCGCCGATCCGCAACGACGCGTTCTATCCCGCGCTGGCGGAGGCGACAGCGGACGATCATCGGCACCCGCTGAAGTTGCTGGCGCGGGAGTTGGCGTTCGTCGATCCGCTGTCGGGCGAGCCGCGTCGATTCCGCAGCGGGTTGACGCTCGACGATGGCGCGTGATCGGGATGAAGGGCGGCGGGCCTGCCGGCTTTCAACCGGGAGCTACTCCGCCGGCGTCTTGTGCTTGTAGCGGCACAGGTCGCGGATCACGCAATGCGGGCAGTCAGGCTTGCGTGCCTTGCACACGTAGCGCCCGTGCAGGATCAGCCAGTGGTGCGCGTCCTGCCTGAACTCGGCCGGGATCACCTTGAGCAGCTTGTCCTCCACCGCGCGCACGTCCTTGCCCGGTGCCAGCCCGGTGCGGTTGGCGACACGGAAGATGTGTGTGTCCACCGCGATGGTCGGCTCGCCGAAGGCGGTGTTGAGCACCACGTTGGCGGTCTTGCGGCCCACGCCGGGCAGCGCCTCCAGCGCCTCGCGCGTGCGCGGCACCTCGCCGCCGTGCTGTTCGATCAGCAGCCGGCACAGCGCAATCACGTTCTTCGCCTTGGCGTTGAACAGGCCGATCGTGCTGATATGGCGCTTCAGCCCGTCTTCGCCCAGGTCGAGGATGGCTTGCGGCGTGTTCGCCACCGGATACAGCCGGCGGGTGGCCTTGTTCACGCCCACGTCGGTGGCCTGTGCCGACAGCACTACTGCCACCAGCAATTCGAACGGGCTGGTGTACAGCAGTTCGGTGGTGGGGTGCGGGTCCAGTTCGCGCAGGCGCGAGAAAAGCTCGATCACGTCGCTGCGCTTCATGACGATTTCCTCGCCTGCGCGCGCGCCAGTGCGGCCAGCACCGGGTTGGTCGATGCAGCGGCGTCCACCGCAGCCTTGCGCGCAGCCAGCTCGGCATCGCGCTCGGCGCGTTCGCGCGCCAGGCGGGTTTCACGACGCTGGAAGTGCGTGCGTGCGGCATCAGCATGCGCCTGATCGATCTGCTCCACCGGCATCGGCACCAGCTCGATGCAGTCGACCGGGCATGCCGCCACGCACAGCTCGCAACCGGTGCAATCGTCGGCGAGCACGGTATGCATCAGCTTGGGCGCGCCGATGATGGCGTCGACCGGACAGGCCTGGATGCACTTGGTGCAGCCGATGCAATCGGCTTCCACGATGCGTGCAAGCATGCGCGGCTTCTCGACGCCGCAGTCGGGGTCCAGCGTCAGCGACGGCCTACCCAGCAAGTTCGCCAGCTTCGCGATGCCGGCCGCGCCGCCGGGCGGGCAGCGGTTGATCGCCGCTTTGCCATGCGCGATCGCCTCGGCATACGGCCGGCAGCCGTGATAGCCGCACTGCTCGCACTGCGTCTGCGGCAGCAAGGCGTCGACGCGGTCGGCCAGGATGGCGATGGGATCACTCATGCGCGGATGCGGGGTGGGCGATAATCGAGGCCCATTGTCCCGCAATTGCCGATGACCTGTTGGAGTGTCGCCATGAAACCGTCGTTCCTCGCTTCCCTGTTGCTGGCAGCCGTGCTCGGTGCCGGCGGTTCGATCCTGCTCACCCATGCTTCTCCCGCGCGGGCGCAAACGAACACCGCATCTACCGACACCGTCACCATCTTCGTCGACGCCACGTTCGGCTTCCGCAAGAAGCACATGGCGACCCAACTCACCAAGACGCATGCCGAATACGCCGCGCGCGGCTATCGCTACGTGGACATGGCCCCGTACAACGAGAACGGCGACCTGGTCGGTTTCTTCGTGACTTACACGAAGCAATGAGCCGGGCGGCGGGCACGGCCCGCCGCGCACACCTGGATGCATCGAAGAGCCGGCGGGCGGTGCCCGCCCTGCGGCTTCAGCGCACAGTGGCGCCGGGTTTGGCACCCTGGTCGGCATCGAGCAGGAACAGGTCGCCGCCGCCGTCGCCGGCGGAGAGGATCATGCCTTCGGACAGGCCGAAGCGCATCTTGCGCGGGGCCAGGTTGGCGATGAACACCACGTTGCGGCCGACCAGCTTTTCCGGTTCGGCGTAGGCGGCGCGGATGCCGGAGAAGATCTGGCGTGTGCCCAGCGCGCCGGCGTCGAGTTCGAAGCGCAGCAACTTGTCGGAACCCTCCACGAACTCACAGGCGGTGACCTTGCCGATGCGCAGGTCGAGCCTGGCGAAGTCGTCGATGGAGATGGTCGCGGGCGCGTCGGCGGCGGGTGCGTGGGAGGCTTTGGCGGTGTCGTTCATGGCTTTCTTTTTCGCGAGAGCGGGTGCAGCGGTGGGCGTACCAAGCGATTCCTTGGAGGCTTCCACCATCGCCTCGATGCGCTTGGGGTCGAGGCGGGCCAGCAGCGGTTCGAAAATGTTGACGGCGTGGCCGTGCAGTTCGCGGCGGGCGTCGTCGAAGCTGGAGATCGGTGCGGCGAGGAATTGCTCGGCGGCGGCCACGGTGGCCGGCAGCACCGGCTTGAGCAGACCGGACAGCAGGCGGAAGCCGTGCAGGGCCAGCGTGCAGACCTGCTGCAGTTCGGTGCGGCGGGCGTCGTCCCTGGCGATCAGCCACGGTGCCTTGGCCGCGATGTAGCCGTTGACCAGGTCGGCGATGGCGACGAAGCGACGGGTGACTTCGGCGAACTCGCCGGTTTCGTACAGCGCGTCGGTGCCGTCGTAATGCGACAGCAGGGTCTGCCACAGCGCCGCTTCCTCGGCTTCGAAATGATCGGCCAGCTTGCCGTCGAAGAACTTCTGCACGAAGCCGGCGGTGCGGCTGGCGATGTTGACCCACTTGCCGATCAGGTGCGAGTTGATCCGCTCCTCGAATGCCTTCAGGTCCAGATCCACGTCCACCGGCGCGTCGTTGAGCATGGTGGCGAAGTAGTAGCGCAGGAACTCCGGATGGATGCCCGCGTCGAGGTAGGTGCGCGCCTGGATGAAGGTGCCGCGCGACTTGGACATCTTGGCGCCGTTCACCGTCAGGTAGCCGTTGACGTGCAGCGCGGTGGGCGTGCGGAAACCCGCGCCGTGCAGCATCGCCGGCCAGAACAGGCCGTGGAAGTTGATGATGTCCTT